>NZ_JBEXQK010000028.1:0-78537 GCF_040612535.1 Streptomyces sp. NPDC006368 | reverse complement strand
CGAGCGAAGCTATCGCCGATCATCCCGGCTCATCAATGAGTTGGCCGCTGCCGTGATGCCCTCCACGGCGCGTCCCTGGCCGCCGAGGACCGCCATCGCGAAGCCGCGCCGGGCGACGTCCAGCGCGGTGACCGGACGGACCCAGTCGGCCCCCGCGCAGGCCGGGTCGGTGACGCGGTTCCGCTTCAGCCAGGCGTTGTAGCCGGCCGCCCAGCCGCGCATCAGCTCCTTCGCCTCGCGGCTGGGACCGGCCGGCGCGGGCACGGCGAGCAGCCGCTCCACGGTGCCCGCTTCGCGTACGCCACGGAAGTACAGGTCGCTGGAGAGGTTGCGGCTCGCGGACGACAGGGAGCCGTCGGTCGTGGCGTCCGGTCCGAAGTGCCGCGAGCGTTCGCCGCGTACGGTCACGAAGCCGTCGGCGAGGACGCACACCTGGTCCGCGGCCTGCGCCCAGCCGGTGCCGAAGCCCAGGCCCGCGTAGTCCCCGGCCACGATGTGCGGGACGCCGTACTCGGTGTAGCGGATGACGGCCGACAGACCGCCGTCCGAGGGGCGGTGGCGCTCGTGCGGTACGGAGGGCGCGACCGTACCGGCCACCGCCGCGAGGGCGACGACGGCCGGCACAAGGTGTCCGAGGCGGGTACGGAAGAGCAACGTGCCTCCCAACGGGTCGGTGGTGACCACTCGTTGGGCCATGCACCCATCCCGGCGCCCGCGTGTCAACATCCCGTTCGGTATCCGATTTCTTGACCGGAGCCGTTCGCATGCCCGTGCGGGCGGAGGGTAACGGGACGTGTACGCGAAAAACGACTGCCACGGGAGTTGCGATGCCGCGAACAACCCGCCCCGACAGGACGGCGAACGGTGCCGACCCCCGAGCCCCGGACGGTTCCCAGCGCTTGTCCCCGGCGGCACGGGTGGTACTGGTGGTGGTGGCCTTCGCCGCCATGGTCGGGTTCGCCGTGATGCTGGCCCGCCTCACGCTGGAGCCCTCCGCCGCGTCCGAGCACCTCACCCACAGCAATCTCCGCCCAGGCGACTCGATCCGCGACTACCTCGCCCAGTCCGCCTTCCGCGACACCGTCAAGCAGCTCGGCGGCAACATCGTCCTCGGTGTGCCGTTCGGTCTGCTGCTGCCCGTGCTGTTCCCGCGTGCCCGGGGGCTGGTGCGGGTCGTGCTGGTCACCGCGCTGGTGATGATCCTGGTCGAGCTGACTCAGGGGGCCCTGGTGACCGGGCGCGCCTTCGACGTCGACGACGTGCTGCTCAACTGCACGGGCGCCCTGCTCGGTTACCTGCTCCTCGGCCGCCGCCTGGGCCGGTACGTCCACCCGCGCCGCAGGCACTGGTGGCACCGCTTCACCCGGCCGCGCACCGCCGACGAGTGACGCCGCGGCCCGGCGCGCCCCGGCCTCGGCGGAGGGGCCGGGAAGCGCCGGGGCCCGGGGCATCACCAGCCCCGGGCCCCGCCGTATCCGTACATCCGAGCCGGCCGCGGCTCACGCCAGGGTGCGGCGCACGCACTCCGCGACCACGTCCCGCAGGCTCCCCGACCGCTCGAACATCTCCCGCTGCACCCGGGCCCCGTTGCCGCCCTTGAGCAGCGCCGCCAGCGCCTCCTGGGCGGGCAGCACGTCACCGGTGTCCTCCAGGGCGTCCCGTACGTGGTCGAACAGCGCCCGTACGACGGCCTCGGCCGGCGCGGGCCGCATCGTGACCGGGTGGATCAGCTGGTCCTCCAGCCCGGACCGGGCCGCCCGCCACGTCGCCAGGCGCAACAGCGCGACACCGTGCCGGGCGGGCGGCTCGCCGTCACGCCACTGGCGCGCCGCGGTCTCCACCAGACCGCGTACCAGCGTGGCCACCAGCACCGTGGTGGCGGGGTCCAGGCAGACGTCGGCCACCCGGATCTCGACGGTGGGGTACGCCTTGGAGAGGCGGGCGTCGAAGTAGACCATCCCCTCGTCCCGCAGCACACCGCTCGCCACCATGTCGTTCACCTGCTCGTGATAGCGGTCGGCGGAGCCGAAGACCTCCACCGGTCCCGCCGACGGCCAGCGCCCCCAGACCCTGTTGCGGTAGCTGCTGTACCCGCTGTCCGTGCCCTGCCAGAACGGCGCGTTCGTGGTCATCGCCAGCAACACGGGCAGCCAGGGCCGGATGCGGTCGAGGACCGCCACGCCCTCCTCGTCGGACTCCACCGACACATGGACATGGCAGCCGCAGGTGAGCTGCTCCTGTGCGGTCAGGCCGAAGTGTTCCTTCAGCCATTGATGGCGCTCACCCGTGCCGATGGTCGGGCTGACCGGCAGTGGCGACGTCGCCAGCGCGGCGACGGAGGCCTCCAGCTTCTCGGCGTGGCGCGCCGCCTCCGCCCGCCAGCGCCGGATCTCGTCCGCCAGTTCCCCCATGTCGGTCTGCGGACGGGTGGCGAATTCCAGCTGCTGGCGTTGCAGCTCACTCTCGAAGACCTCGTCATTGCCCCGCGGGTCCCGCGAAGCGGCCGCCAGGACCGCCGCCGACAGCGCCCGCGGCTCACCACTCCTGGCATCCACCAGGAGCAGCTCTTCCTCGACACCCACACTGCGCACGACAAACCGCCTCTCTTACGTCCCGCCGGCCGGCCCGGTGAAGGGCTGCCGGAATGCCGCTCACCTGCCCCCGATCGCGTGTCTCACGCCTCGGACGAGCGGGGACGGGCGGAGTGCCGCGGCCGGAGGACGGGGCATACGGACATGCACAAGATCATCCGTTGATATGCACAGGGGGACCCGCACATGGCCATACCCGTCCGCAGGCCGCGCTCCGACCGCTCACCCCGCCCCTCCCGGCTCCGCCCGTCCCCGCGCCGCCGGGCGGCCGGACTGCGCGACCTCACGCTCGCCATCGGACTGGTCGCCATCGTCGTGTGCGGTACGAGCGTGACGGCCCGCGCCGCCGTCGGGGACGCCGCCGACCTGCCCGCCGCGGCCCTGGCGGTGGCGGGCGCCCTTGCCGTGGTGGCGGCGCTGGTCCGCGCGGGCCGTCGCCGGCGGGTGCCCCCGCCGCTGCCCCCGGACGCGGAGCCCGCCCTCGTCGAGGAGCCCGTGGCGCCCGTCGAGGAGTACGCGGCTCCGGTCGAGGAGCCCGTGGCGCTCGTCGACTACACCGCCATGGACGCGGACACCTTCGAACAGGCGGTCGCCGAGCTGTGCGTACGGGACGGATGCCTGGACGTCGAGGTCGTCGGAGGCGCGGGGGACCTGGGTGCGGACGTGCTGGCCACCGCGCCCGACGGACGGCGCGTCGTCGTGCAGTGCAAGTGCTACGGCCCGGACAACAAGGTCGGCTCCCAGGACATGCAGCGCTTCGGCGGCACGTGCTTCGCCGTGCACGAGGCCCAGGTCGCCGTGGTGGTGACGACCAGCGAGTTCACCGAGCCCGCCGCGCAGTACGCCGCCCAGTGCGGCATCCTCTGCGTCGACCGGCAGGCCCTCGACGACTGGACGAACGGCACCGGCCCCGCGCCCTGGTCCCAGGCACCCCTCCCGCAACTCCCCTGAGCCCGGCCCAAGCCCGGCGCGCACCATAATGAGGTCGCCCCGTGCTCACGCCGACGCACGGGCACAGCGACCCCAACCGAGAAGGAGCTCCCGATGGACGCGCAGCACTTCGAGCGGATCACCGCGTTCGTCGAGGACCGGCTCCGCCCCCTGTTCGACGCCGAGACCGGGAGCGAGCACGGCTTCGGGATGGACGACACCTCCCGCGCGCTGCGCGCGCTGCTCAACACGGTGCGGGCCGCGGCGGCGGTCAGGGGGCTCGCCGAGAAGCGGCGGACGGCGGATGAGGCGATGCGTCACATCATCGACCAGGCGCTGGAGCACAACTGGGACGTACTGCGCGGCATCGCCCGCAACTGGGAGGACCACCCGGACTTCCTCCGCGAGTTCAAGCGCCACGCCTGGGAGCTCGACGAGGCGTCTGCGGCCCCGGCCGAATCCTGACCGCCGGCTCCCGGCCCCGTGAACCGGGGCTCACCCGGCCGGCCCCGCGCACCGGGGTCCGTCGGCCCGGCCGGCACCAACCGGTCGGCGCCCGCCCGGCGCCCCGCGACCCCGCCGCGCCGGGCGGTACCTTGCCGACCCCGTTCGTCCTCGGGTGTTCCCCAGCTCCGTCCGCGCCGGGCCCGTGACGCCTCCGGTCGGTGCCGTACCGGGGTCCCGCGATCCCGCCCGCACCGGGGCGTCGCCCCTGCCGGTCCCGCTCGCGCCGGGCCGGTGCCCCGCCGCTCCCGCTCATACGGGGGCGCCCCCGCCGGCACCGGGGCCGGTGACACGCCGCCCGGCGCCCGCCCGGAACCGGGGCGGCGCCTGACGTGTCATCCCGCGCCCTGCCCGTCCCGCAGGTCGACGATCCGCTTGATCTTGCCGACCGACCGCTCGAGCGTCTCCGGGGCGACCACCTCGACCGCCACGGACACCCCGATCCCGTCCTTCACCGCCGCCTCGACGGCCCGCGCCGCGTCCGCGCGGGCCTCCGGGGTGGCGTCCGGCCGCGCCTCGGCCCGTACGGTCAGCGCGTCCAGCCGCCCCCGGCGCGTGAGCCTCAGCTGGAAGTGCGGGGCGAGCCCCGGCGTGCGCAGCACGATCTCCTCGATCTGCGTGGGGAACAGGTTCACGCCCCGCAGGATCACCATGTCGTCACTGCGCCCGGTCACCTTCTCCATGCGCCGGAAGGCAGGCCGCGCCGTCCCCGGCAGCAGCCGTGTGAGGTCCCGCGTACGGTACCGGACGACCGGCATCGCCTCCTTGGTGAGCGAGGTGAACACCAGCTCGCCCCGTTCCCCGTCCGGCAGCACCTCGCCGGTGAACGGGTCGACCACCTCGGGGTAGAAGTGGTCCTCCCAGACGTGCAACCCGTCCTTGGTCTCCACGCACTCCTGTGCGACGCCCGGCCCGATCACCTCCGACAGGCCGTATATGTCGACGGCGTCGATCGCGCACCGCTCCTCGATCTCCCGCCGCATCTCCTCCGTCCACGGCTCGGCGCCGAAGATCCCCACCTTCAGCGACGTCGACCGCGGATCGATCCGCTGCCGCTCGAACTCGTCCAGCAGCGTCAGCATGTACGACGGCGTCACCATGATGATCTCCGGCCGGAAGTCCTGGATCAGCTGCACCTGACGGGATGTCATACCGCCGGAGGCGGGCACCACCGTGCACCCGAGCCGTTCGGCTCCGTAGTGCGCGCCGAGACCGCCCGTGAACAGCCCGTATCCGTACGCCACGTGCACCATGTCGCCCGGCCGTCCGCCCGCGGCGCGGATCGACCGCGCCACCACGTGCGCCCACGTGTCCAGGTCGCCGTCGGTGTACCCCACGACGGTCGGCCGACCCGTCGTCCCGCTGGAGGCGTGGACCCGCCGCACCCGCGAACGGTCCACCGCGAACATCCCGAAGGGGTACGTGTCCCTCAGGTCCGCCTTCGTGGTGAACGGGAACCGGGCGAGGTCGGCGAGGCTCCGGCAGTCCTCCGGGCGCACGCCCGCCGTGTCGAACGACCGCCGGTAGAAGGCCACGTTCTCGTACGCGTGGTGCAGAGTGGCCCGCAGCCGCTCCAGCTGCAGCGCCGCGAGCTCCGCGGGGTCCAGCAGCTCCCCGGCGTCGCGCAGGTCCGTCATGCGCCGTTCTCCCGTCTCCGCGTCCTCGAACGGTCGACCGATCATTCGGTCGATCCGCTGGAGATCAGTAATCCAAGCCGACCGGCCCGATGGCAAGAGGCGGGACGGCGCGACGGCGTTGTCAGGACGAGCGCACGGCTGTGAGGATCACGATCATGCCGACCTTCAGCGCGTACGACGGGACCCGACTCGCCTACCACGTAAGGGGGGAAGGCGCCCCGCTCATCTGCCTGCCCGGCGGTCCGATGCGGGCCTCCGCGTACCTCGGCGACCTCGGCGGTCTCACCGCCCACCGCCGCCTGATCCTGCTGGACGCGCGCGGCACCGGCGACTCCGCCGAGCCCGCCGACCCCTCCTCGTACCGCTGCCACCGCCAGATCGCCGACGTCGAGGCCCTGCGCACCCACCTCGGCCTGGACCGTATCCACCTGCTCGGCCACTCCGCGGGCGCCACGCTCGCCGTCCTGTACGCCGCCGCCCACCCGGACCGCCTCGCCTCCCTCACCCTGGTCACCGGCGGAACCCGGTCCGTCGGCATCCGGGTCACCGCGCGGGCGCGTGCCGTGAGCGGCGCGGAAGGGACCCGCGAGGCCGCGGCGCGCGCCTACTACGCCGACGGCGCCCTCGGTGACCCCGACGCCACCCGCGCCGCGCTCACCGCCGTCAGGGCGCCGGTGCTCGTCGTGGCGGGCGAGTACGACACGGGCCCGGCGCCCGCCCATGCCGCCGAACTGGCCGCGCTGTTCCCGCACGGCCGGCTGACCGTCCAGCCGGGCGCGGGCCACTACCCGTGGATCGACGACCCGGGCGCCTTCGCCCGTACCGCCGCCGCCTTCCTCGACGAGCCGCACGGCGCCTGACCGCCCGCGCGCGGAACGCCGGGACGCCCCGGGCTCGAACGACCCCGCCCACGCGGCCTGTCCGTGCCCGGCGCCGATGGCTAGTCTGAGCGCGGACGACGAACCGGGAGGAGCAGCACGTGGCCAACAGCATCACCGCCCAGCAGCAGCTCGGAGGCCGGAACAAGCCGGACCTCGACCTCAGCGACGCGGACTGGCGATCGGGCACGCAAGGGGCGGGCGACGTGCAGATCGCCTTCGTCGAAGGGTTCATCGCTATGCGCAACGCCACCCGCCCGGAGAGCCCGTCGCTGATCTTCACCCCGGCCGAGTGGCGTGCCTTCGTGCTCAACGCCCGGGACGGCGAGTTCGACCTGACCTGAGCCGCGCGCCGCGCGGGCTTTCCGGAGGACCGTCGTGCCGGTTCCCACCGTCACCGGCATGGGGGTGCACGCCGATGACACGCTCCCGGCGGTACGGGACCTGCGGTCGCGATCCGCCCCCGGCCGTCCGGGCCGGGCGCGGCCGCACCTCTGCCACGCGCCGCGCCGCGTACGCTCCTTCCGCACGGAGCACCCCGTCAGCGATGGCGCGCACCGTCCTGCGGCAGCCGCGCCCGCGCCGCCCGGCACCCTGAACGCCACCGCGACAGGCTCTAGGCTGGCGATCATGAGTGGAGAGCGTGATCTGTCCCGGCTCGTGTCCGCCATGCGGCCCGAGCTCAACCCCGGCCGCTTCGTGTTCTGCACGGTCGACGGCCCCGAGATCCCACCCGGCCTGCACCCGGTCGTCACGGTCGCCGAATCCGAGGGGCTCACCCTGGTCGTGCCCGAGGAGGAGGCCGACAGCGCCTCACTTCCGTACGACTACGTGGCCGGCTGGATCACCCTGCGCGTCCACTCGGCGCTCGACGCGGTGGGCCTGACGGCCGCGGTCGCCGGCGAACTCGCCGCCGCCGGGCTGAGCTGCAACGTGGTGGCGGGCTACCACCACGATCACCTGTTCGTGGAGCACTCCCGCGCCGAGGAGGCCCTCACCGCGCTGCGCCGCCTGGCCGAGCGCAGCGCCTGACCGTCACGGCCCCCCGCCCACGCGGCGCGTCCCCCGAAGCGGTGAAACGCCCGTCCCCGCCGCCCGTCCCCGCCGCCCGTCCCGCCGCCCGTGCCCGCTGCGCGCACGGGCCCCGACGCCGCACGGCGGGCCCGGGCACGTACCATGGCGGCATGTCCTTCCTCCGCCGCCGCAGCGCCGCCACACCCGCGGGCCCGGACTTCGACGTCCTGGCCATGGACCCGGGCGACTGGCCCGGCAATCTCGGCGCCGGTCTGCTCCCCGCGCCCGACGGCAGTTGCCAGGGCGTGTTCCTCCGGTACGACCTGTTCGGCGGCCGGGGCCCCGCGATGATCATCGGCAACCTGCCGGAGGGCTCCCCGGCGCGCGAGCTCGCCGAAGGCCAGGTGCCCTTCGAGGTCGCCCAGCTCCTCGCCGCGCTGGAGAACGACGAGCCGGTCGAGGTGGTCGAGACCGAGGACGTACCGGTGATGCAGGGGGACAACCTGCTGATCGTGCGCCGTCTCAAGCTCTCCGAGAGCCGGATCTCCTGCGTGCAGTTCGACCGCAGCGACAACGTCCTGGTCACCATCGCCAGCTGGGACCGTCCGATCACCGACGACCTGTACGCGCTGCTCAAGCCCCTGCCCGCGGAACTCTTCCAGCAGGGCTGAGTCACCATGGCGGCGGACGAGGGGGCCACGACCGTTCGGGTCGACAGCTGGATCTGGGCCGTACGGCTCACCAAGACCCGCTCGCAGGCCGCGACGGCCTGCCGGGCGGGCCACGTCCGCGTCAACGGCGAGCGTGCCAAGCCCGCCCAGCCGGTCAAACCGGGCGACGAGGTGCGGTTGTTCCACGCGGGCCGCGAGCGGATCGTCGAGGTGAAGCGGGCGATCGCCAAGCGCGTCGGGGCGCCGGTCGCCGCCGAGGCGTACACCGACAACAGCCCGCCCCCTCCGCCCCGCGAGCATGTGGCGCTGGCCGGTGTCCGCGACCGCGGCGCCGGCCGTCCGACCAAGCGCGAACGCCGCGAACTGGACCAGCTCCGCGGCATCCGCCCGTCCTAGGGAGTGTCTGCAAAGTAGCGTCGTCCGCCCGCCAGGCCGACGGGACTTTGCAGACACGACCCAGATCACCGCCAGGCCCGCCCCGGCGCCGGACGACGCCACGTCGCGCCCCCTGTCCGGCCGCCCGGCGGACCGAGCGGCGTCACGACGCGAACAGGTCCGCCACCCGGGCCGCCGAGGTTCCCAGCCCCACCGGTCCGCTCGGCAGCCGCCCGCCCGGCACGCGTCCGCCGCCCGGGTGCCCGACGGCCGGTGCGCCGGGGCGCAGCCGGGCCTTGCCGGCGCCCGAGCGGACGTCCTCGTCCCGGTAGCGGCGGACGCCGCGGTGCCAGTTGTGGATCCCGGCGATCCAGTCCTCCAGCTCCCGCACATACGCGTCCAGCGAGGCCCGGCCCGTCTCGTTCAGCGCGAACTGCTCGGCCAGCAGCGGCAGTTCGTTCTTCTTCACATGCTCGAACTGGCGCAGCCGCCCCCGCATGAGGTCGTCGATGAGCGCGACACCGGTCGGGTAGTCGACGTCGAAGAACGTCTGCACCACGAGGACGCCGTTGTGCACCTCGCCCTCGACCTCGATCTCCTTCTGGTACGAGAAGAGGTCGTTGAGCAAGCTGGCGTAGTCGGCGGCGGAATTCTCCAGGCTGCGCACAGGCCCGCTCCGCAGCACCCCGGCCGGCAACCCGTTCCGGTGCCGGAGCCGCGCCAGGCTCATCGTCAGGTCCGAGCCGAAGGTCTTGCGCCGCATCTCGATGTAGTCCACCGGATCGGGCACCCGGTGCTGTGCCTGGTTGTGCAGCTCCCACAGCCAGCTCTCCAGCATGTCGTCCAGCGCCCGGCGCAGCGCCGTCCGCGCCTCGGGCTCCATGGGGCCGGCGGTGCGCCTCCACAGGTCGGCCAGCGCCCGCTCCATGGGGGTGACGGCGACGGCCGCCCCGGCAGCCGGGTCGTCCACCGGCATGCACGCCATGAGCCGCTCGTTGCACCGCTTGGCGCCGGCGAGGTTGCGCGGGCGCCCGAACACGAGCGGGTAGTAGTCGTCGCCGTACGTGCCCCAGGTCAGCCACTCGGCGCTGAGCTCCAGCTCCTCGGCGGTGGCGTCCGGGTCGAGCCCGGCCGAGCAGAGCGCCAGGTCGAAGCCGGCCATCATCGGCTCGTCCCAGATGTCGTCCAGCAGCCCCATCCGGCCCGCCCACGCGAGGGACTTGGCGCGGGCGTCGTCGAGGTGCGGACTGAGCGACAGCGGGAACCCCGGGTCGATGTCCGGCAGCAGCGACGGGCCGACCCGCTGGTGCGGGGCGTGGGTGAGCGTGCGCCGCCGCGCGGCGGCCGGACGCCCGAAGAGCGTCCTGATGTCGAGCGCCGAGGTGCCCAGGACGCCGCCGAGTGCCGAACGCCCGCCCAGGGCGCCCTCGTTCATGTAGCGGCTGGAGCGCATGTGCCACTCGTGGCCGCCGGACTGCCAGTCCTGCAAGCCCTTGGCGTACGCGGCGACGGCCGCGCACTCCTGCGCGGTGAGGCCTTTCTCCACGCACAGCGCGGGGACCTCGGTCAGCGCGGTGTTCTCGAACTGCTGGAGCCGTGACGTCAGGAGGTCGTTGACGGCTTCGGCGGCCTCCTGGGTGGAACAGCCCAGGAACTTCTCCAGTACCAGCACGCCGTTGCTGTTCTCGCCCTCGTCCTCGACCTCCCGCTGGTACGAGAAGAGGTCGTTGCGCAGGTGCACGGCGTCGGAGAACGTGTCCCGCAGCACCAGCAGCGCCCGCGACGCGGCCACCGGCTCCGGCACCTCGGCGCCCGCCGCGTACTCCACGAGCCCCGCCGACCAGGGCGCGCCGCCGACCTTGCGGCGCATCTCGATGTACTCGACGGGGTTGGCGATCCGCCCCTCGTTGATGTTGGCGAGCTCCCACAGGGACTCGTTGAGCAGGTGCTCCGTCGCCTCGGCGAACCGGGTGCGCCAGGCCGACGACATGCTCGGTACGGTCCGGGTCCACAGGTCGGCCAGCCCCGCCTCCACCGGGTTCGTCGGCTCCGGCATGCCCTGGGCGAGGTCCATCGGCATGAACGCCGGCAGCCGGTCCAGGTACTCCTTGCCGCCGGCCAGGTCCTGGGTGCGCTTGAACACCTCCAGGAAGTGGTCGTCGAAGAAGAAGACCCACACATACCAGTCGGTGATCAGCGACAGCGCGTCGGCGTCACAGTCCGGATGGGTGTAGGAGCACAGCAGCGCGTAGTCGTGGGACTCGAGGTCGTGCTCCTCCCAGATGCCGGATCCCTCGAGCATCCCCATCCGCCGCGCCCACCCCTTGGTGTGGACGCGGGCGGCCTCCAGATGGGGATTGAGGCGGGCCGGGTACGGCACGTAGAAATCCGGCAGGACGAAGGGCTGTGCCATGCGTGGGAGGCCTTTCGGTGCATGAGGTGAAGGGGGAGAGTTCCGGGCCAGGCTTACCCTCGTCCCCTCCGCCCCACGCGCCCCCCGAATTAGTCGTATGAACGGGTGAACGTGGCGCCTGAACGAGTGACGTGGTGGGTGAACGGCCGGCGTCGCGCGTCAGTCGAGTACGCGCACGTCGGACGCCTTGACGAAGGCCACCCGGTGCCCGAACTGGATCCGGTGGTACTCCTCCTGGCCGCGCACCACCCGGTGCCCCGCGGTGTCGAACCCCGGTGCGAAGTAGTACTCGCCGGGGGTACGGCCGCCCGTCACGTACCGCTGACCGGCCGGCAGCGTGTACGGCAGCGGCGACACCGCCTGTACGGGCACGCCCGCCGGGTACGCGGACGCCTCCGGGTAGGCCCTGCCGTACACCGGGATCTCCGCCAGGCCCTCGCGCGGGGTCACCAGCCGCGCCCGCGCGCCGATCGCCGTCGGCCGCGCGGGCGGATTGTGGAACCACGCCTTCTGGCCCAGGTACCAGATCGCCGTCCACTCCCCGCGCCGCTCCGCCACCGCGTACCGCTGTCCCGTCGAGGCCCGCGCCCCCGTGTCGTTGACGCCGGTGGTCGAAGCCTCACCGCCCGGCCGCAGCCCGACGTCCCTGACGAGAGGGGCGTCATCGCGGGGCTCGGTGCGCAGCCGCACCGCGCCACTGCCGTGCGGCGCGCACGCCTGACCCGCCGTGACACAGCCGGTGTACTCGGGCCGGTGCGCCGTGTACGCGGGGCGGATCGTCACCACGGCGCTGTGGGGACCCGCGCTCGGCGTGAGGGGCCGGCCCAGCAGCCGGAAGTAGTGCGCCCAGTCCCAGTACGGGCCCGGGTCGGTGTGCATACCCCGCACGGCTGTCCCGGT
The DNA here is from genome assembly GCF_040612535.1 of Streptomyces sp. NPDC006368. Taxonomy (NCBI): domain Bacteria; kingdom Bacillati; phylum Actinomycetota; class Actinomycetes; order Kitasatosporales; family Streptomycetaceae; genus Streptomyces; species Streptomyces sp. NPDC006368. The sequence goes on along the minus strand of NZ_JBEXQK010000028.1, from coordinate 66,624 downwards.
CGGGCCGGGCACGTTGTCGTGCCCGAGGATGTGCTGCCGGTCCAGCGGCACGCCGTATCGTTTCGCCAGGTACCGCACCAGCCGCGCCGACGTCCGGTACATCGCCTCCGTGTACCAGGCGTCCGGCGCGACCAGGAACCCCTCGTGCTCCAGGCCCACCGACTTGGCGTTCACATACCAGTTGCCCGCGTGCCAGCCGACGTCCTTCAGCGGCACGTGCTGGGCGATGTGTCCGTCGGACGAGCGCAGCGAGTAGTGCCACGACACGTACCGCGGGTCCCGCACCAGCTTCAGGGTGACGTCCCAAGTGGCCTCGGTGTCGTGGATGACGATGTAGTCCACCGCCTGTGAGACGGGCCGGTCCGCCTTGTCGTGGTTGCCGTAGTCACCGTCGCCGAACTCCTCGTACGGGGCCGGGATCCACTCGCACGCCACGGTGGGCGGACACTCGGTGCGCGCCGTGTCCGCGGTGCGCAGACCCAGCGCGGCGGCCTGCGAGATGTCCGGCACCACGTCCGGGTCCGCGGGCAGCACCACGAGCTGCCCGCTGTCGGTGGTGCGCCGTTCGCCCGAACGGATCACGTCGTACACGTCATTCGCGTACGTCATGGCCGTCGCCGTGTCGTCGGCGCCCGAATAGCGGGCGACGGCGCCGTACCAGGCGCCCGGGTCGGCACCGGCCGGGTGGCCCAGCTCGCGCTGGGCGGCGGCCAGCAGGGCGGCGCCGCCCTCGATGTTGGCCGCGGTGCCGGTGCGCAGTCGCTCGGGGGAATGGCCGGACAGGGCGGCCGCCCGCTCCAGGGTCCGCAGCCGGGGCGGCAGCGGGGACGGCTCGGGCACCGGCGTACCGGCGCCGTCCTTGACGGCGCGAGCGCTGTCGCCGCGCGCGTCCTCCGTGCCGTGCGAGTGGTGCGGCGCCGAGGCGAGCGCGGTACGCGCGTCGGTCAGGTGCATCGGCCCGTACCCGCCGGTGACGCTCGGCGCGCCGCCGTGCCCGTCCCAGCGCGACTGCAGGTACGACACGGCGAGCAGCACGCTGCGGGGCACCCCGTACCGGTCGGCCGCGGCGTCGAACGCGCCCTGCAGCGAGCCGGTGGCGGGCGGGCGCTCGGCGTTCGCCGCGGGGGCGGCGGAGAACAGGGACAGGAGCAGGGCGGCGGACGCCACGGCGCCGCCCGCTCCGCGTACGCCTCGATGGGCGGGACCGTGCAAGGCAGCCTCCTGAGGACGGGTCGTGCCATGGGCGGACCCGTACAGGCGTAGCGGCAGGCCGACGATCCGTCAATCACCGGCGCGTCCTCGCGTCTTGGCACGTCGGAGCGGGGGCAGCGGGTTTCGGGACGACGGCGCGCGGGCCTGCGGCGCGTCACCGGCATGGACCAATGACCGGAGGCGGGAGCCGACGAGGTCATCGGCAGAGGCTCGCCCCGTACACCGTCACGGGGACCGCGTATCCGTCCCTGCCCTCGGCGAGCAGCCGGCCGGCCGGGCTGTCGCGGAACGCCCTGCGCCTCGTTCGGTCGGCCGGTGGCGGCGGATCGCGGCGGCGACGCCCCGGCGCGTTCCGGCCCGTACGCGATGGCCGCGTCCCGGTGGTCGGGGTGTTCAGTCGACCTCGACGGCGAGCAGACACGCGTCGTCGTCGTGGATGGTGCGTTCGTACTCCTCCGTCAGCCGGTCGATGATCCGCTGCGGAGGAAGGCCCCGGCTCCCGGCCAGCGCCCGCGTCAGCGCGCCGATCCCCTCGGCGATGTCCTGCCCCCGCCGCTCGACCACCCCGTCGGTGTACAGCAGCAGCACATCACCCGTCTCCAGCCGGAAGTCCGCCGTCTCGTACGCGTGCCCGGGCAGCGCGCCCAGGAGCGGCCCGCGGTGCTCGACGGGCAGCGCGAAGGCGCGACCGCCGCGCAGCAGGAGCGGCGCCGGATGGCCCGCGCACGCCCAGCTGAGCACGCGGTCCTCGCCGATGTGGCCCACCGCCGCGGTGGCCGTGGCCGCGACGGGCTCGCTGCAGACGAGTTGGTTCAGCCAGGTCGTGATGTCACCCGCGCAGGCACCCGAATGGGCGAGGCCCGCCATGGCGTACCGCTGCTGCGCCATCCGGGCGACCGCGTCGAGGCCGTGGCCGCTGGCGTCCCCGATGGCGACCAGCGCGCGGCCGTTCGGCAGCGGGCGGCACTTGTACCAGTCACCGCCGACAGCGGCGTCCGGCTCGGCCGGCAGATAGGCGGCCGCCGCCGTCAGACCCAGCTCCGCCAGCCCCTCCGAGTACGTCGGCAGCAGCGCCTCGCGCAGCGCGGAGGCGACATGCCGCTCCGCCGTGGCCTGCTGCCGCAACTGCTCCGCCTCGGCCTGCTTCTCCACCAGGCGCCGGCGGCTGCGTATCTGCGGGGTCAGATCGCGGGCCACGATCTGCAGGGCCCAGGGCCTGCCGTCCGTACCGGCCACCGGCCTGCCGAGCAGGTCCACCGTGCGGACCTCCCCGAGCACCAGGAACCGGATCCGCGTCCAGGCGGGCTCCTCACCGGCCAGGACCGACGCGATGAACTCGCCGAACGGCCCCACATCCGCCGGTACCAGGTGATCGCACAGCTCCAGCAGTGACCAGGGCGGCGCCGGGTCGGTCCGGAAGATCCGCTGCAACCCCTCCGACCACGACACCCCGCCCGACAGCAGGTCCCACCGGCCCCACCCCACGGACGCCAGATGCTGCGCGTCGATGGTCAGCAGCTCCGACCGGCTGCGCACGGGCCGCCAGGTCGTCAGCACCCGGTCGCCGCACGACGCCGCGTAATGCACCAGCTGGACCCGCTTGAGCCTGCCGTACCGCTCCTCGGTGTAGTCCACGACCAGGCCGTTCAGGGAGCGCCCCGTCACCAGGACGTCGCGGAGCGCGCTCCGCAGCCCGCTGACCACGGCGCCCGGCCGTGCCGACGCGAAGAACCGCTGGCCCACCTGCCGGTCCGGCGAGACCAGCCACTCGGCCGAGCGGATGTGGTTGCCGGCCTGGATGACGAAGTCCTCGACCTCGCCGGACGCGTCCCGCACGGGGGTCAGCAGCGCCGCGGACACCGGGATGGCCGGCAGCGTCGAGCACACGCACCGCATGGGGTCGTGGTCCTCACCCGCGTCGACGCAGGTGTGCGGGGCGCCGGTGCCCTGGCCGCAGGGGCATTGCGGCGGGCCGTCGCCGCTCCGGGCGACCGCGGAGCCGGCCGATGTCGTACGGGCCCGCTCATCGGCGCTGCGTCCCGGCGACCCGACGGCGACGGGTAGCGCCGCCTCCGCCGTCCTGCGCACGTCCGCCCGCAGCGTCGCGATCTCACGCTCGATGAAGGCCTTCAGCGACGCAACGTCGGACGGCATGGTCACGGCTCCGGGAATCGTGGACAGGCAGGCAGCACATTCATCGCGTAACCGACAGAAACGGCGATAAACACCGGCCCCTCGTCCGGCGTACCGGGCACGGCCCGTTCGCGAAGAGGACAGTCGGAGGAGCCCCCCATGAAGTGGATCGCCCGGACCAAGGCCCACCTGCCGCGCGCCACGGAACGTCTCCGCCCGCCACATCCCACACCCGCCGCGCACCGGCTTACCCGCCGCCACTCGACGCAGCTCCAGCGGGTGCCCTGGGCGGGGTCTTGGACGCAGCACGGCGGCTCCCTCCGGCACCCCCGCGAGTGCTCCTGGAGCGCCGCACGGACGACGGCCGGCTCCCGCGGCCCCGCTCGCCGCACACGTCGACCCGCGTGCCCTGCCCACCTCCGTGGTCGTCCCCGAGCTGCCGTCCGCCCGATACCGCGCCCTCAGCACCTCACCGGAGCCGCCAGCCGCCCTATGCGGTGCGCCCCTTGTCGTCAGCCGTCCATAGTGCTCCAGCAGACCGCCCGCGCCCCTCCCTACGGCGGCCCGGACACCATCGCCCACCTCGACCGCAGCGCTCTCTCCCGGCCCCGGCGCACACCCCCGACCGCGCTCGACACGCCCCCCTGCCACCGGGCCGTCCGCGACGCCCGCGTCAGCAACGCGCCCCCCGGGAACCGGGCTCCGGACGTGAACCCACAGCGGCGCTGTGTGCCCGGTGTGTCGGCACCGGCCACACAGCGCCCTTCCCCCTCATGGGGCGGTCAGCGCGTGCCGACCGCGGCGCGCACGGCCCGTCGTGCCATGGCGCAGTCGTCGTGCAGCCGCCTCAGCAGCAGCCGCTGTTCCTCACCCGCGGACAGCCCCCCGGGCTGTACCGGTACCGAGCCGGCCGGCGGCGCCTCTCGTATCGTGCGCTGCACAGCCGTCTCGTAGGTCCGGATCTCCCGCGTGAGGACAAGCATCAGGTTCACCAGGAACGCGTCCCGCGCGGCGGGCCCCTGGGCCTGCGCCAGCTGGCTGATGTGCCGCCGCGCCGCCGGCGCGTCGCCCAGGACCGCCCACAGCGTCGCCAGGTCGTACCCGGGCAGGTACCAGCCGGCGTGCTCCCAGTCGACCAGCACCGGTCCGGCGGGCGACAGCAGGATGTTCGAGAGCAGCGCGTCACCGTGGCAGAACTGGCCCATGCCACCCCGCCACCCCGCGTGCGCCAGACCGTGCAGGAGCTTCTGCAGGTCGTCCCGGTCCCGGTCCGTGAAGAGCCCCAGCTCGTGGTAGCGGGAGATCCGTGACGCGTAGTCCAGCGGCGCGTCGAACGTCCCGGCCGGTGGCCGCCACGCGTTGAGCCGCGCGATGGCGCCGAGCGCGGCCCGCACGTCGGCCCGGGGCGGGGCCTCGAGGGGGTGGCGGCTGAGCGCCGCCGCACGGCCGGGCATGCGCTCGATCACCAGCGTGCAGTTGTCGGGGTCGGCGGCGATCAGCCGCGGCACCCGCACGGGCGGGCGGTGCCGTACGAAGGTGCGGTAGGCGGCGATCTCATGACGGAACCGCTCGGCCCAGGCGGGGGAGGGGTCCAGTAAACACTTGGCGACCGCGGTGGCCCGCCCCGTGGTGCCCACCAGCAGCACCGAGCGGCTGCTGCGCCGCATCAGCTGCACGGGGTTGAACTCCGGGCAGATCCGGTGCACCGAGGCGATCGCCTTGCGCAGCTGCGCCCCTTGTGGGCCGGACAGGTCGAGTCGGCCGCTGAGCGGCCCCGACACCGGTCCCGCCCAGCGCCGGGTCCGGCCCGCCTGCATGGGATCCGGATACGGTCCGCTGCCGACCGGGAGGGTGCGCTGCGGCCGGGGCGGGGCGGACACGGAGGACGATGCTGTGTACATGGGCGAGACAGATCCCTTCGTGTGCCGACGAGTTGCGTACGCTGCCCCGTCCCGGCAACCGGCCGACATCCTGGGGAATGAGGGCCGGTCACCGGGACGGGGTGGCGCATTCCTACCCGACACCCGGGCGCGGGTGGCACACCATCTGGCGGACCCTGGCGAACCCTGGCGAATAGTCGCCAGCCCTATGACAGCGGGCTAGTGTCAACTCAGCCGAGAACCTGGGGGCTTGACGTGACCGGAGTACCCAACACCCGCCTTGCGGACCTGTTCGGCCTGGCCGGCTGGTCCAAAGGGGAGCTCGCACGGCTCGTGAACCGGCAGGCGGCGGCCATGGGCCATCCGCAGCTGGCGACCGACACGTCGCGGGTCCGTCGCTGGATCGACATGGGGGAGACCCCGCGCGATCCCGTCCCCCGGGTGCTGGCAGCCCTGTTCACCGAGCGACTCGGCCGTGTCGTGACCATCGAGGACCTCGGGTTCGTACGACACGGGCGCGCCGGGAAACGGCGGGACGTCAGGGACACCGACAATCCTGACGGGCTGCCCTGGGCGCCCGAGCGTACGGCCGCGGTCCTCACCGAATTCACGGGAATGGACCTCATGCTCAACCGACGCGGCTTGGTGGGCGCGGGTGCCGCGCTCACCGCAGGCTCCGTACTGACCAGCGCCATGCACGACTGGCTCCGCACCGATCCCGCACTCCACGCCGACGCACCCCGCGTCGACGATCCCCTCCACGCCGACCCCGCCGGCTTCGACCGATACGAGGCCGCTCCCATCGGGTCGCAGGAGATCGAGGCGCTGGAGCGTTCCGTCGAAGTGTTCCGCGCCTGGGACGCCGCCCGCGGCGGCGGCCTGCAGCGCAAGGCCGTGGTGGGCCAGCTGAACGAAGTGGGCGGCATGCTCGCCTACCACCACCCCGACCATCTCCAGCGGCGGCTGTGGGCCGTCGCCGCCAACCTCGCCGTCCTGGCGGGCTGGATGTCCCACGACGTGGGCCTCGAACCCACCGCCCAGAAGTACTTCGTGATCGCCGCGCACGCGGCACGCGAGGGCGGCGACCGCCCACGCGCCGGCGAGGCCCTCTCCCGGGCCGCCCGGCAGATGGTCCACCTGGGCCGCCCCGACGAAGCCCTCGACCTGATGAAGCTGGCCCGGGCCGGTTCGGGCGACGAGATGCTGCCGCGTACGCACGCCATGCTGCACACCATCGAGGCCTGGGCGCAGGCGGCGATGGGACGGGGCCAGGCCATGCGCCGCACCCTCGGTGAGGCCGAGGAGCTCTTCGTCTCCGACAAGAGCGACGTGCCACCCCCCAGCTGGATGCAGACCTTCAAGAAGGAGGACCTGTACGGGATGCAGGCCCTCGCCTACCGGACCCTGGCCGAGCACGAGCCGGGAGCGGCCAAGCAGGCCCAGCACTTCGCCCAGAAGGCGCTCGCGCTGCGTACCGAGGCCACTCAGCGGTCGAAGATCTTCGACTTCCTCTCCATGGCGTCGGCGTGCTTCATCGCCGACGACCCCGAACAGGCGGACCGGTACGCCAGGCTGGCCCTGATGTCGATGGGGGAGACATCCTCCCACCGCACCTGGGACCGGCTGCGCGAGATGTACCGGCTCACCGGCCAGTACGCGGGCTACTCGAAGATCGAGGACCTGCGCGAGGAGATCCAGCTGGCCATGCCCAAGCAGACCAGGAAGTCCAGGAGCACCGACATCTAGCGCGGGGCCGGCACCATCCGGCCCGGCCCCGCGTATCCGTATGCGCCGCGTCCCCGCGCGCCGGCGTAACCGCCCCTACGACGACTCGCCGCACCCACCCCTACGACGGCTCGCCGATCCTCGCGACCATGACACAGGCGTCATCCTCACGCGGGGACCCGCCCAACTCCTCCACCACCATCCGCACGCACTCCTGCGCATCCCGCGCCCGGGCGAACCGCGGGGCCAGTCCGAGCAGCCTGTCCGTCCCGTCCGTACCGAAGGGGTCCGCGCCCGCACCGCGGGTCAGCCCGTCCGTGTGCAGGAGGAGCAGGTCCCCGGGCAGCAGCCGTACCTCGGTCTGCTCGTACGCCGCCCCGGACGTCGCCCCCAGGAGCACCCCGTCCGGCCGCGTCAGCGCACGCCCCGTCCCGCCGCGGAACAGCAGCGGGGCGGGGTGTCCGGCCTGCGCCCAGCTGAGCGTCCCGGTCGCCGGGCTGTACCTGCAGCACACGGCGCTGCCCAGCGCCGGCTGCGCCGAGGACTCCAGCAGCTGGTTGAGGTGTTCCATCAGGGCGCCCGGCCGGATGCCGGCCACGGCCATGCCGCGCAGCGCGCCCAGCAGCATCGCCATCGAGGAGGTGGCCGATACGCCGTGCCCGGTCAGATCGCCGACGGACAACAGCGCGTCACCGTCGGGCAGTTCGAGCGCGTCGTACCAGTCGCCGCCGATCAGCGCGCTGGACCCGGACGGCAGGTAGTGACCGGCCAGGTCCAGGGCCGCGGACCCGCCATGGGGGAAGCGCAGCGAACCGCGCCACGGCGGCAGGACCGCCTCCTGGAGCTCCACGGCGACCCGGTGCTCGGTCTGCTCGATGTCGTGCTGCCGCCGCAGCGACTCGCGCGATTCGCGCACCACCCGCTCGCTGCGGCGCAGTTCACTGACATCGCGTAAGACGGCCCACATCGAGGCCGTGCATCCGTCGGCGTCGAGGACGGGCTCGCCCGTCATGTGGAGCGTGCGCACCCGGCCGTCGGACCGCACGATCCGGAACTCGCCGTCGATCGGCTTCCCGTCGATGAGGCAGCCCGTGACCATGGCCGTCAGCAGCGCCTGGTCCTCGGCGAAGACGAGCGAGGGCAGTTCGTCCAGCGACATGGCCCCGGCCTCCGGGGAACGGCCGAAGATCTGGAACAGCTCGTCGGACCAAGTGGCCTCGTCGCTGAGGAGGTTCCACTGCGCGGTGCCGACCCGGCTGAGCAGGGCCCCGGTACGCGGCCCGGCCTCCACGGCGGTGTCGCCCCCGCCGTCGCCAAACGCGCCCTCGCGTGACGGGTCCTCGCCCCGCAGGGGGGAGCCGCCGTCGGGCAGCCCTTCCTTGAGCTGGCCCAGCTGCGCGCCGAGGTCGTCGAGCTGGTGGACGGCGAGATCGCACAGCGCGCGCTGCCACCGGCCCTGCGGGTCGTCCTCGTCGGCCACGGCGTCCCGGCGTACGGCGTCGACGTCTCCCCGCAGTCTGCGGGTCTGCGAGATCAGGGCGTCCACCGTGTCGCGCTCGGGCGGCTGCCCGGCGGTACGGTCCGCGAACAGATGGGACGGCATGTCGTACTCCGATACAGGCGCGGCGCGGCCGGTGTCTGGATATGAGGGCCGATGACGACTGTCGCACAGGCGGCGAGGGCCTGTAAGGGGATTGGCAACACTCGATACGGTGGTGCTTCTGGCATATACCAAAGGCCCGGCGATATCCAGCCAACACCGGCTGGAACCTGCCGTACCGGGTGCCCGTCGAGCCGGTCACGGCAGGATCGAATCGACGTACCCCCCATCGACCCGCAGGGCGCCCCCCGTCGTCGCGGACGCCTGCGGCGAGCTGAGGTACACCACCATGTGCGCGATCTCCTCGGGCTCGATCAACCGCTGCAGCAGCGACTGCGGCCGGTGTCGCCGCATGAACACCCGCTGCGCCTCGTCCCACGGCAGGTCCCGGTCCACCAGCTCGTACACGAAGTCTTCCACCCCACCGGTATGAGTGGGTCCCGCGATCACCGAGTTGACGGTGACGCCGGTTCCGGCCGCTTCCTTCGCGAAACCGCGGCTCACCGCCAGCAGAGCCGTCTTCGACATGCCGTAATGGATCATCTCGGCGGGGGTCACGACGGCCGAGTCGCTGGCGATGTACTGCACCCGGCCCCAGCCGCGACCCGTCATCCCCGGCAGGTACGCACGGGTCAGCCGCACCGCGGCCAGCACGTTCACCTCGAAGTATCGGCGCCACTCCGCGTCCGTGATCTCCAGCGCCGGCCGGGCCTCGAAGACGCCGAGGTTGTTGACGAGGATGTCCACCTCGGGGAGCAGCCGCACGGTGAGCTCCGCCCCCTCGTCGGTGGCGAGATCGGCGGGAACGGGCACCACCTCGGCGTCCGGCACCTCCGCGCGGAGCCGTTTCACGGCCTCCGTGACGCCGTCCGGACCGCGCCCGTTGACCGCCACCGTCGCCCCCGACCTGGCCAGGGCGGTGGCGATCGCCGCGCCGATGCCCTGGGTCGAGCCGGTGACCAGCGCTGTCCTGCCCGTGAGATCCACCTGCATCCGGGGGTCCCTTCTCGCGTGCCGCTCCGACCGCTCCATGGTGCACGTGGACGGCCCGGCAGCGGGTACCCGGACGCCCCCGGCGCGGTGCCGGGGCATGCCGAGCCGTCGGAGGGCAGGACCGTGAGCATGGAAGCCGGCAAGAGGGTCGTCGTCACCGGAGCCACCGGCAACGCCGGCACCAGCGTGGTGGCGGCGCTGGCCGACGACCCGCAGATCGCATCCGTACTGGGCCTGGCACGCAGGGTGCCCAGCTGGTCGCCGCCGAAGACCACCTGGGCGTCGGTGGACCTGGCGCACGACACCGACCTGGTCAGGCACTTCGAGGGCGCCGACGCCGTCATCCACCTGGCCTGGGCCTTCCAGCCCACCCACGATCCGGTCGCCACCTGGCGCGTGAACGTCCTCGGAAGCCTCCAGGTCTTCCGCGACGTCGCCTCCGCGGGCGTGCCCGTGCTGATCCACGCCTCGTCCGTCGGCGCCTACTCGCCCGGCCCGAAGGACCGCGCGGTCGACGAGTCGTGGCCGACGCACGGCTGGCCGGAGGCCGCGTACTGCCGCGAGAAGGCGTACCTGGAACGCGCCCTCGACTCCTTCGAGGTGCGCAACCCCGGCGTGCGGGTGGTGCGGATGCGCCCGGCGTTCCTGTTCAAGGAGGAGTCGGCCAGCGAGCAGCGCCGGATCTTCGGCGGCCGGTTCCTGCCCGGACAGCTCGCCCGCCCCCAGGCCGTCCCGTTCGTCCCGGACATCCCCGGCCTGCGGTTCCAGGCCCTCCACACCGACGACGCCGCCCAGGCGTACCGGCTCGCGCTCAGCCACGAGGTCGGCGGCGCCTTCAACCTGGCCGCCGACCCCCCGGTCGGCCCGCGGGAGCTCGCCGAGCTCCTCGACGCCCGCGTCGTGCGCGTACCCCGGCCGGCCGTCCGGGCCGCCCTGGCCGCGGGCTGGAACCTCCGGCTGGTCCCCGCATCGCCACAGCTCTTCGACGCGGCGATGCGCATGCCGCTCCTCGACTGCACCCGCGCCCGCGTCGAGCTCGGCTGGCACCCGCAGCGCACCTCCCTGGAGGCCCTCGGCGAGCTCCTCCGGGGCATGCGGACCGGCGCCGGCATGGACACCGCCCCCCTCGCGGGCCGCAAGGCGAGCTGACCCGGCACCCGCGGCGGCTCCGCGGCGGAGCGTCCCACGGCACGGGGCGGGGCCCTGGCGGGGACGCCGGGCCGACAGAACGGCGACCCCTGAACCGATCCATCCGCCCACGCGGGTGAGGTAGTGGCTCCCGGTGGGCAAGCCCTAAGGAGACGACCGGAGACCCTGTCAGGTGAAGGGGGCACCCGTGCCGGACCGACGCCCTCGCGGTTATCAGCCCGGGTGGCAACCGCGCCCGGTGACCCAGGAGTTACTCGCCGCGGTCGAGCTGATCCTCGGCAGGTACGCCGCCCAGCTGCCGCTGACGATCCCGCAGATCTGGTACGCGGCGGTCGCCGACGGCGTCCTCGTCAAGCAGGAGCGCACCTACCGCCGCCTCGTGGACGTCCTCGACATGGCGCGCCGCTCCGGCCGCATCTCCTGGCTGGCCATCCGCGACGACACCGACCCGCCCGTCGAACCCCGGACGTTCGACGGCCCCGGCGGCTTCCACCGGGCCGTGGCGGACGCCGCCCGCGACTACCGGCTCGACCGGCAGGCGGGCCAGGAGGCGCGGCTCGAGGTGTGGTGCCGGACGCCGGGCCTGGTGCCGCAACTGGCGACCGTCGCCGCCCCCTGGGGCGTGCCCGTGTACGCGGGGGCGGTGTTCACCGGGCTGTCCGGCAAGCGGGATGCCGCGCGCCGGGCGGCGGCCGGCGGTCACGACGCCGTGCGGGTGCTGGTGATCAGCGACTGGGACCCCGCCCGGCAGCACGTGTTCACCGCGCTCGTCGACGAGGTCAAGGCCTTCGCCGCCGTTGACGCCCCGGAGGTGCGGATGGACTTCGAGCGTCTGGCCGTCACCGAGCAGCAGATCGCCGAACTGCGGCTCCCCGCAGCGCCCGTGCGGGCCGCCGACCGGCGGGCCTTTCCGGGCAACGCCGGTACACAGGCCGAGGCGCTTCCACCGGACGCCCTGGCCGCGGTGGTACGGGAGGCGATCACCCGCCGCCTCGACGCCGCCGTCCTGGAGGACGTCCTCGCACGCGAGGAGGCCGAACGCCGCGCCCTCCTGAACGGCCTCCGCCTGCAGCGCGGCCTGTAGGACGTGTCCTCGAAGGAGCGGCGCCCGGCCGCGGGGCGGCCCTGGGGGCGTCGGCGGGCCCCCCGGGCGAAGCTCCGGGGGAGTGCGTGCCGCGCGTCGACGGCGGAGGAACCTCGCAGCGGTACCCGAAGGGACGTCGAGGGCTCGACCTACGGGTCCGTGAGGCCGCCGCCCCCCGGCCCTGGACAAGCGGCCTCGGCCTTCAGGTCGTGTCCGGCTTCGCCGCGCGGCGGCGGTCGATCCGTGTGATCACGGGTGTGGCCGTCACCCCGTGCAGCATCACCGAGGCCAGCACGGTGAACGCCACCGCCGCCCACAGCTGCCGGTCCAGTCCACCGAAGTCGTCCTGCCCCAACGCGTGGGCGAGGTAGTAGAGCGACCCGATGCCGCGCAGCCCGAACACCGCGGCCACCAGCCGTTCGCGGCCCGCCGTACGGAGACCGAGCTGTGCCACCCAGCCGGTGAGCGGCCGGATGCCCAGCAGGAGCAGCAGCGCCAGCACGGCCGCCTGCCAGGTGAGCGCCGCGAGGCCGCCGGCGGCGATGTAACCGCCGAGGAGGAACAGCAGGAAGGCGGTCAGCAGGCGCTCGACCTGTTCCGTGAACTCGTGCAGCACCTTGTGGTAGCCGTGGCTGCGCTCGGCCGCGCGCAGCGTACAGGCGGTGACGAACACCGCCAGGAAGCCGTACCCGTGCAGCAGCTCGGTGACCCCGTACGACAGGAACGTCGCGGCCAGCGCCACGAAGCCCTCCATGTGCTCGGACAGCCGGAGCGCCGCGGCCCTGGCGCGGAAGAACATCCACCCCAGCAGCCGGCCGACGGCGATGCCGGCGACCAGGCCCGTCGCCACCTTGCCGAGCACGTCCACCAGCGCCCAGCCACCGAGCCACCCGGCCGACCAGCCGGACGGTCCGGCCGACGCGGCCAGCGCGACGGCGGCGAGGACGAACGGAAACGCCAGCCCGTCGTTGAGCCCCGCCTCGCTGGTCAGTGTGAGCCGCACCTCGTCCTCGTCGTGCTCCGCGTCCGTCGGCTCGCCCACCCGTACCTCGGCCGCCAGTACCGGGTCGGTGGGCGCCAGGACGGCGGCCAGCAGCAGGGCGGCGGCGGGCGGCCAGCCCAGGAGGGTCCCGGCGAGCACGGCGGTCAGCAGGATCGTCAGGGGCATGGTGATGCCCAGGAGGCGCCAGGTGCCGGCCCACCTCCGCCACCCCACCGGGCGGTTGATCGCCAGCCCGGCGCCCATGAGGGACACGATGACGCAGACCTCGGTGACGTGTTCCACCCACACCCGGTCGTGGACCGGGTCCACCGTGGGCATCCCCACGGGCAGGAAGTGGACGAGGGCGCCCATGGCGAGGAACACCATCGGCATGGAAAAGGGCCGCTTCGCCACCACGCGCGGCAGGACGGCCGCCGCCAGGGCACCCACCCCCACGGCGGCGTACAGGGCATCGGACAGCGTCACCCGCGCGGCCCTCGCGGTGCCGGCGCGGCGTGCGCGTCCCTCTCCGGGCGGCTCACTCCGCCAGGGTGAGCGTGGTCACGGTGAACAGGCCCCCGTCGGGGTCGCGGAGTGTGGCCCGCACGCCCGGCTGATGGTCGACGACGCTGCCGCCGTGCTCCAGCGCCGTGCGGACGCAGGCGTCGACGTCCGCCACCGAGAAGTGGACCTGCCAGCGCGGCCGGATCGTCGGATCCGGCGCGGCCTCCAGGGCTCCCGAGCTGAGCCGCGCGACGACGTGGCCGCCACTGCGCAGCACGACGTCGTCCTCCTCGTACTCCACATCGCAGCAGCCCGGCCGGCCGCTCGCCCACTCCAGAACCTCCCCGTAGAAGATCGCGGCCTCGAAGGCGTCCCGGGTCTGCAGCCGCACCCAGGCGGGGGCCGCGTCACGCCAGTTCTCCCAGCCCGACAGGAGCTGGCCTTCCCAGATGCCGAAGACGGCTCCGTCCCGGTCGGCCGCGAGCGCCCCGCGCCCCAGCACGAGACTCACCGGGCCGACGGCGACGGTGCCGCTGCGCTCCCTGATGCGGGCCGCCGTCTCGTCGGCGTTCCGGACGGCGAAGTACGGGGTCCAGGCGACGGCCACCTGCAGGGCGGTGGCCAGGGCACCGATCCCGGCGACCGGTTTCCCGGCGGCGAGCGCGACGCTGAACTCCTCACCGAGCCGCGCGGGGCGGAACTTCCACCCGAATACCGCACCGTAGAACGCCTGTGCGGCACGAAGGTCGCGCGTCATCAGGCTGACCCAGCACGGAGCGCCGAAGACGGCGTCGCTGGAGGTCACGCCCTTGGTCGCTGCCGGTTGTGTATTCATGCGAACCGCCCTGCTGTCACCGTGCCGCTCTGCCCGGATGTCCATCCTTGCACTGTTTGCGTAGGTGGGTCCTGTTTCGTCCCGCCGTCGGCGCCGGCCCGCGCGGTGTCCGTGGGGGCGAGAGTGTGTGGTGAGGGGGCTGTTCCTGGTCATCGCCTCGCCGGTACCCCCTCCGGCCCCCGGCAATCACGTTGCCATGTACCTGCCGCTAGAGTGCGTTGCTCGATCAGGCGTTCGGTGATGGGGAGGGTCATGAGCGCGCAACTGAAGGAGCGAGCCGGGGAATTGGCCGCGGTGCTGTGGCGCGAGCACACCGTGTACCGCGACCGGTCCGGGGGAGTGGTCATACGCGGCGAGCACGTGCAGCGCTGGATCAGTCTGGCCCCCGCCGGAGGCCGCGACGAGATACTCGTCCGCGCCGGCCGCATCCTCGACGGCGGCACCACCGCCCCCGCGCGCTCCGAGGCGATCATGCCGCTTGCGGCCGGTACGGGAGAACTCGCCGCCACCTGCCGTCGCCTGCTCGCCGAGGCCGCCGCGGACGTGACCCCCCGCACGCCGCGCGCCGGGGCCCGCACCCGCCGCCCCCGGAGGCCCGGCAAGCCGGCCCGGTCGCGCGGGTCCGCCGCCGGCAGACGCCGACACACGGGCTTCGCCTCATGGCTGGTCCTGCTCTGCGTGGGCGCCGTCGTCGCGTACCACCTGTACGGCATCGGACTGTTCGCGTACTGAGGAGCGCGCACGTCACCGGGGCGGCGGGTGCGCGAGCCCCGCCCCCGCGGGGCGCGGAGCCGGGCTCAGCGCCGGGCCCGGAAGCCGCTCCGCCACCGCCGCATCACCCGCGCCAGATGCCAGCGCTCCTCGTAGAGCAGACGCCCCACGAGCGCGCCGCCGAAGACCACGAAGCCGACCCCGACGAGCCAGGACTGGACGACCAGCATGGTGCCGACGGGGCCGTACGTCACCGTGTTGGACGCGATCAAGGGGGAGAACACCAGCCGGGAGAACCCGCGCAGCCCCGCCAGCCCGATCACGGTCGCCACGGCGCCCGGCAGCAGGGCGCTCCACGGCAGCCGACCGCCCAGCAGCAGCCGCTGCGACCACCAGAAGAACAGCACCGCGCTCACCACGGCGACCGCGGCCCGCCAGGCCAGGTCGCCCACGTCCCTCGGCCGGGTGGCGATGTGCGCGGAGAGCAGCAGATACCCGATGAGAATGGCCAGCCACACCAGGTGGCGCCACATCGTGTGCCAGCGGGCGGCGGGCAGCTCCCACACCTTCTCGTACCCCGTCTGTACGACACCGCCGAAGGTCAGCCCGAATACCGCCAGCGCCGCGATACCGAACCCGGTCGTGGTCTCCAGCGCCTTCCCGGGCGGCGCGAAGAGCCGCCGTACCTCGTCCTCCGAGGCCGCCGCCACCCCCAGCCCGTCGGAGATCCACTCCGCGAATCCCTGCCCGTTCGCCGGATCGGCCGCCGCGACCACGATGAGCAGCGGCATCAGGGTCAGCAGCCCGAGCGCGGCGAACCCCATGGAGCGGTGCATGAGCTCCAGCTGGTTGCCCCGCCGCCACCCCCGCCCGGCGGCCGAACCGTGGAAGGCGCCGTACAGCCGGACGAACCACCATTGCCGGCCCTCGACGCCGGAAGACTTCTCGGGCATGCAAGTCGCATACCCCGGTGGCGCCGACCGCTGCGGCGCGTGGCGGAGGAGTCCCCGAATGGACGCTTCCGCCCGGCCTGTTCCGCGGCCCCGTTTCGTGGTCCACTTGAGCCAGGGAGCTGGGCCGATGGGTGTGAAGCGCGGATCGGGACGGGCCGGAGCGGCGGTCGCCGTGGCGGCGTGCGCCTCCCTGGTCGCAGGCCTGACCGGCTGCTCCTCGCCGACCTCCGGACAGCGGCCGGAGTCCCCGTCGTCCACCCCCACCCGCGCGGGCTTCTCGCCCTTCACCGGGCTCCCCGCCCGTTCCGGTACGCCGGTGCTCGCCGTCAAGATCGACAACGTCCCCCCGGCCCGGCCGCACACGGGCCTCGGCGCGGCGGACATCGTCTACGTCGAGCGGGTCGAGGCCGGCCAGAGCCGGATGCTCGCTGTCTTCTCGTCACGTCAGCCGACGACGGTCGGGCCGGTGCGCAGCGTCCGCGAGTCCGACATGGAGCTCCTGCGCCAGTTCGGCCGCCCGGCGCTGGCGTACTCGGGCTCGCAGTCGAAGCTCAAGCCGCTCATCGACGCCGCCCCGCTCTTCCCGCTCGCACCGCCCGACGCGCCCGGGGCGTTCTTCCGCGGCGGCGACCGCCCGGCTCCGCACAACCTCTACCTGCGCCCCGAGCGGGCGCTGGCCGCCGCACCGCGGGCGGACAAGGCCCGCGACATCGGCTTCCGGTTCGGCGCCGCTCCCGAAGGCGGCAGGCAGCTCAACGAGCACACGGTGCGCTTCCCCGCGGCGCGCTTCACCTTCACCTGGTCCGACAGCGACAAGCGGTGGCGGGTCGCCATGGACGGCACCCCCGCGCGCACCACGGACGGCGGCCGGATGGGCGCCGCGACCGTCGTGGTGCAGCACGTCGAGGTGCGTTCGTCGGCCTTCCGGGACCGGTCGGGCAGCGTCTCGCCGTACACCGAGACCGTGGGCGCGGGCACCGCGCTGGTGCTGCGCGACGGCAGAGCCCACGACGCCCGCTGGAGCCGGCCCTCGCCGCAGAGCGGCACCACCTTCACCACCGCGTCGGGCCGGCCGCTCCCCTTCGCGCCCGGCCCGGTGTGGGTGGTGCTGACCGGCCGCTGACCGCCGCCCGAGGGCCCCGCCGCCCGTGGGGCCGGGGGCGGGCGTTCCTCAGTCCAGCCGCTTGTGGTCCTCCTCGGTCCACTTGGAGGTGTCGCGCGGCTCCACGTACGGCTCCTCGTCCTCGGGGAAACCGCCGTCGATCGCCCGCTGGCGCGACAGCTCCGCGTCGAACTCAAGGCCCAGCAGCACCGCCAGGTTCGTGATCCACAGCCACACCAGAAAGATGATCACGCCCGCGAGCGTGCCGTACGTCTTGTTGTACGAGCCGAAGTTCGCCACGTACAGCGCGAAGCCGGCCGAGGCCGCCATCCAGATCAGCAGCGCCAGGAAGCTCCCGGGCGTGACCCACCGGAAGCCGCGGCCCTTGGCGTTGGGCGCCGCCCAGTACAGGATCGCGATCATGATGGTGACCAGCAGGACGAGCACCGGCCACTTCGCGATCGACCAGACCGACATCGCGGTGTCCCCGAGGCCCAGCGCGGTGCCGGCCTGCCGGGCCAGCGTGCCGGTGAACACCACGATCAGCGCGCTCACGCACGCCAGGACCATCAGCACGACGGTGAGCACCAGCCGCAGCGGCATCACCTTCCACACCGGCCGCCCCTCGGGCATGTCGTAGACGGCGTTCGAGGAGCGGATGAACGCCGCGATGTACCCCGAAGCCGACCACACCGCGGCCAGCAGACCGACGACGGCCATGACCGAGCCGACCCCGCCGGCACCCTGCAGCTGCTGCACCGCGTTGCCGATGACGTCGCGCGCCGCGCCCGGGGCGAAGTTCTGGAGGTTGTCGAGGACCTGCTGGGTGGCGGACTTGCCCGCGATGCCCAGCAGCGAGACGAGGACCAGCAGCGCCGGGAAGAGCGAGAGCACCGCGTAGTACGTCAGGGCCGCGGCCCGGTCGGCGAGCTCGTCGTCCTTGAACTCGGCGAACGTCCGCCGCAGGACCGCCCACCACGACCGCTTCGGCAGGTCGGAGAGCTGGTCCGGAGCGCTCCGCTCGACCTCCGGGCCGGGGCCTGGGGTGGGTTCGTCCTGGTCATGCCGGTGTGACATCGGTGCCATGGCGCACGGGTAACCGCACGGGTGGCCCTTCAACCCCAACCGCGAACACACTCCGCGGCCTCCGGTTCCTGTCCGGGCGCCCCCCGGCGGCCGAACCGGTGGCGATCGAAGACGCCGGGCCAGGACGGTGACGATACAGGCAGAACCCCTACGGACCGTCCGGCCCGCCCGGACGGACGACGCGCCGCGGATACGCGAGCTGCTCCACGCCATCGACGAGATCGAGATCGGCGCTCCCGAGACGGGATCCGTACGGCGTCGAGGCCGATCCGGCGCACCCCGGCGTGGACCTCGCCCACGACGCGTGACCGGCCTTCGCCGCCGACCGTCTCATCGCGGACGCGCTGTGGGCGCGACTCCGGCGCTGAGTACCTCGACATCGGGCCACTGGCTGCTGCCCGACCACCAGGCGGCCGGAGAGGGCCTGCCGGAGTCGGCCGAGGAGCGCGCCCGGGCACGGGCAGCCGTTGGCGGAGCACGGCGCGCCGTCGTCCACCTCCGGCTCAACCGGAAGCCCACCACGGATGCCGCCCTCCTCCACGCCCGGCGGTGGAGGTGGCGCGGCGCC
Source organism: Streptomyces sp. NPDC006368 (assembly GCF_040612535.1). Taxonomy (NCBI): domain Bacteria; kingdom Bacillati; phylum Actinomycetota; class Actinomycetes; order Kitasatosporales; family Streptomycetaceae; genus Streptomyces; species Streptomyces sp. NPDC006368. Next base: position 48,107 of record NZ_JBEXQK010000028.1, on the reverse strand, counting down.
ACAGTGATGATCCGCGCGCTGTCGCCGGAGGCCGACCCGCGCCCGGGCCGCCCGCCGGGGTGACGCTGCGGGACGGCACCGACGAGGCGCGGACCGGCGCCGCGCCCACGCCCTGCTCGAGGAGACCTCCACCGGGCACTGCGACGACCAGCACCGCGCGTACGAGCGGTGGCCCGACGACATCGACGCCGCGCACCTGGACCGGTCCCGCGTCCGGGTCGCCACCCTGGAGGGCGCCGGCGACGTCGCCGTGCTCCTCACCCGCCACGACCGCGCCGGCATGGCGCGGATCGGGAACCTCGGCGTACGGGAGGCCGCCCGGCCGCGGGCCGGGCGGCCATCTGCTGCGGCACGCCTTCGGGACGTACGCCGCCCCGGGCCGCGACCCGCTTGAGCTGAACGCGGACACGCGCAACGAGACGGGGGCGCTGCGGCTCTGCGCGGCGCAGGCATGCGCACGCACGACTCCGTAACACCTGGGAGGCCCTGAGGCCACCCTGCCCGTATGACGGCCCGCCGGTGCCCGCCGGGGCGTCCCGGGACCATCCGATGACCGGTCGGGGGAAGACCTGTCCGATCATGGCCCGTACACTCGTCCCCTGCTCCCGCAGCGGCGGGGCGAGCGACCAACATGGTTCTTCGGAAAGGTGTTTCGACATGGACTCCGCTGTGCGAGGAGACGCCCCGATCTACGACAGGCTGATAGCGGAACGAGGCGATGTCCCCACCGACGTCCGCCGGGTGGCCGAGGAGACCCTCACCCAGGTGACGCGCGCGATGGACTTCAGCGGCCTGCGCGGATCACCGGCGTACGCCCGCATGCCCTTCCCGCCCGGCGCCACCGGCTGACCGGGCGCGTCACACGCGCGACACACCCTGTCCGTCGCACGCCGACGTACGCCGCTGTCGCGGTCGCCGCAGGCGCTCCGCCCGGGCCGGACAAGGGCGGCGCTCACCCGCCCCCGCCACCCGTTCGGGCCCGCAGCCCCGTTACACCCGCGCCCCGGGGGGTACCCCTGCGCGGACCGGAACGGATGGGATGACGGCGGGCGAGGGACACATGGAGATCGGTTACAAGCTGGCGGCGGAGGCTTTCGGGCCCTCCGAACTGGTGAGGCAGGCCGTCCTGGCCGAAGAGGCGGGCTTCGACTTCGTCGAGATCAGCGACCACTTCCACCCCTGGCTGGACAACCAGGGGCATTCACCGTTCGCCTGGACCGTGCTGGGCGGCATCGCGGCGAGGACCACCCGGATCGGCCTGGCGACCGGCGTGACCTGCCCGACCGTGCGCTACCACCCGGCGATCATCGCCCAGGCCGCCGCGACCCTCGCGCTGCTGTCGGACGGCCGGTTCGTCCTCGGCGTCGGCTCCGGCGAGCGGCTCAACGAGCACGTGGTCGGCATGGGCTTCCCGGACGCCGTGAGCACCCGCCACGAGATGCTCCGGGAGGCGCTGGACATCATCCGGCTGCTGTGGCGCGGCGGATACCGCTCGTACGAGGGCAAGCACCTGCGCCTGGAGGACGCCCGCGTCTTCGACCTGCCCGACGAACCGCCCCTCATCGCCGTGGCCGCGAGCGGGCCGGAGTCGGCGAGGGTGGCCGCGGAGCTGGGGGACGGTCTGTTCGCCACCGAGGACAAGCCGGACATCGTCCGCCGGTACCGGGAGGCGGGCGGTTCCGGCCCCCGGTACGCCGAAGTGCCCATGGCCTGGGCACCGGACGAACACACCGGGGCCCGGGCCGCCCTGGAGACGTCACGGTGGGCGGTCACGGGCTGGAAGGTGATGAGCGAGCTGCCGAACCCGGTCAACTTCGACGCCGCCACCACGACCGTCCGTGAGGAGGACATCCTGGGCAAGTTCGCCTGCGGCACCGATCCCGAGCGGTTCGTGGAGGTGACGCAGCCGTTCGTCGACGCGGGATTCGACCGGCTCGTCATGCAGAACGCCGGCCCCGACCCCGACGGCTTCCTCGACTTCTACCAGCGCGAGCTGGACTCCCGACTGCGGCAACTCAAGCCGAACGGCGACGTCTGACGCTCCGCCGAAGCGCCATCGCACCGGCCTCGGCGGCGGAACGGCTCGGCGGCGCCTGGGCCGCGGCGGCCTCGGAGCCGCTGCGCGCCTCCACCGAGGGCTGTGCCCGCGGCGGTACGCCCCCGCCCGGCACCGTACGCTCCGTCCCTGAGCGCCGCTCGGTCGGCTCGGCACGCCACCTCCCCGGGGCGCCGATGACGCGCGTCCGCCCGTCCGTCTCGCGCACCTCGCCGTGCTCGACGCGGCCACGACGGACGAACCCGCCCGGGCGGCGGTGCGGGAGACGGGCGCGACGGGGCCGGACGGCGCCGTGGGGGCCCTCGCGAGCGAGTCTTCGCGAAGCGGCACCCGAGGAAACGCCGCGTCGGTGCCACCGCCCGCGACCTGCTGCCGCGGCACGCGCGCCCGCCACCCCGAGCACCACGTGGTGCTCGGGGTGGCGTTGGCGTCTGCTCCGGGCGGCCGAGGACCGCGTCAGCGTGAGGCCGGGACATCGCCGCCGGCCGACGCATCCGCGTACGCCATCGCCATGAGTCCAGGCTTGTCAACTTTCTCGTCAGCAAGCTATATAAAAAAGCCGTAGGGCATCGCACGCAGTGTGAGGAAGGGAAGTGACCCTGTGATGCTCATGCGTTCCGACGCCGTCCGCGAACCGGGCCGGACCCGGGGGGCCGAACTCCACCTGAGGGAGCGGGAGAAGGCGAAGCGGGGGAAACCCACGACCAGCGGCGGCGGTGCCCCGCGACGAATCGTTGCCTGACCAGGCTTCCGGGTTCCTCCTTCGACGAGAAAGGCCACTTCCGCACCGATGCTCACCACCGTCCCGGCCACCCGCTCCCACTCGCCGCTGTCGTACGACGAGCTGGTCGACCAAGTGAAGCGCAACGGCCTGTACGCCACGCGCGCACAGGCACACGCCATCACGCGCAGCGTGCTGGCGGAGCTCGGCCGCCAGGTGACGGGGGACGAACGAGTCGAGCTCGCCCAGCGCCTCCCCGACGAAGCGGCGCACGAGTTCGCCTCGCAGATCCCCGCCACGCGAGCCAGCACCGGATTCGGATTCGTCCAGCAGATCGCCGCCCGCACCGGCACCAGTCTCGGAGCCGCACGCTGGGACACCGGCTCGGTCCTCCGCGCCATCGCCCGCGTCGCCGGCCCGGACCTGCTCGACCGTCTCCTGGCCCAACTCCCCGACGGCTACGCCCTGCTGTTCGGCCAGGCCCAGCTGACGCGACCGCGAGCCGCCGCCTGACACCACGGCCACGGCCCGACCGGCGGCCCGGGGGCGGCGCGAGGAGGCCGCCCCTCGACGTCACGGTGTCGGGTTGCGCGCGTCGTACGCCGCGAACGCCCGCCAGCGCAGGGCCAGCAGGCCCACCGCGACGACACAGGCGACACCGCCGCCGGTCACCGCGACCGCCGGGGTGGTCAGGTCGGCGACCGAACCGGCGACGAAGTCACCCAGCCGTGGTCCGCCCGCGACGACCACGATGAACACACCCTGCAGGCGACCGCGCATCTCGTCGGGTACGGCCGCCTGCAGCATGGTGTTGCGGAACACCATGCTCACCGTGTCCGAGAAGCCGGCCAGCGCGAGGAAGGCGACGCCCAGCCACAGGTCGCGGGTCAGCCCGAAGACGGCCACGGCGGTCCCCCAGGAAGCAACCGCGAGCAGCACCGCCAGCCCATGACGGCGGATCCGTCCCTGCCAACCGGAGAACACCCCGCCCAGCAGCGCCCCGAGCGCGGGCGCGGCGACGAGCAGCCCGGTGGTGCGTGCGTCACCGCCGTACCAGAGCGAGGCGACGGCCGGCAGCAGGGCCCGGGGGTGCGCCAGGACCATCGCGCAGAGGTCGGAGAAGAACGTCATCCGCAGGTTCGGCCGGGTCCCCAGGAACCGCAACCCGTCGAGGACGGACGCGCGCCCGGTTCCCCCGGCGGGGTCCTGCTTCCGGTCCGGGAGCATGGCGGGCAGCCGCCACATCGCGTACAGGGCGGCGCCGAAGGTGACGGCGTCGATGAGGTAGGCGGCCTGGTAACCCCACAGGCCGACGATGAGCCCGCCGAGCATCGGCCCGACGAGCGTGCCGGACGTCATCGTCATCGAGCTGAGCGCGTTGGCCGCCGGAAGCTGCTCGGGAGGCAGCAGCCGGGGGATCATCGAGCTGCGCGCGGGCGCGTTGAGCGCCTGGCAGACGGCCTGGAGGGCGACGATCGCGTACAGGAACCAGACGTGGTGGAACCCGGCGAACGTGGCCGCGGCGAGCGTCGCGGACAGTACGGCCGAACCGGAGGCGCTCGCCAGGCCCAGCTTGCGCCGGTCGACGGTGTCCGCGACGGCACCGCCGTACAGGCCGAAGACCAGCAGGGGTACGAGCGAGCAGAGCCCGACGAGGCCGACGGAGAAGGTGGAGTGGGTGAGGTCGTACACCTGGAGCGAGATCGCCAGGGAGGTCATGCCCTGGCCGATCCAGGAGACGGTGTTGCCGAACCACAGCCGCCGGAAGTCCGCGGAGGCCCGCAGGGGGGTCAGATCGGCGAGTATCCGCCGGCGGACGGCGGCGGGCGCCGCGGTCACCGGCTGCCCGTGGTGCGACCGGGCGCGGACTCACGTGCGTGGCGGGCGCATCTTGTTCTCGGCATGCCCAGCAGCATAGGCGCGCGCCACGGGACCGCCCCGGCCGGTGGACGGGGTGCGACTGCGGAAGGCCGGCGGACCGCGCGTTAGGGTCTTCCGGCGTCACCGCGCCCGGTGGCGCTCACGGAACAGAGGGGGAGTTCGTGGCCGGCACGCCACCATCGCAGGGGGACAACCCGTACGCGCCGCAGTTCATACCGCAGCCCGTGCCGCGGGAGCCCGGCGGTTCGTACCCGCCGCCCGGGGCACCCGCCTGCCGCATCTGCGGAGCGATGCCCGCCATGGCCGCGACCGTCCGCGGTCATCAGGGCATCGTGGTCCTGATGCGGTTCCCGAGTCTGCGCGGGCCGTTCTGCCGTGGCTGCGGGCTGGCCACCGTACGGGGCATGTCGGCCAGGACCCTGTGGCAGGGCTGGTGGAGCCCGCTGTCCATCGTCATCACGCCGATCACGCTGCTCCTGAACCTGGGCCCGTGGCGCGCCTTCCGTGAACTCGCCGCCCCCGCCGCGGGATTCCGGCCCCCGCTCGCCCCGGGAAAGCCGCTGACGCGCCGCCCCGAGGCGATGCTCTTCCTCGTGCCCATGGTGCTCATGGCCGTGGTGATCCCCGTCCTGCTGGTGACCGGTCCTCTGACCGGTGACGACTCCGCCGGTGCCCGCACCCTCCCGGTCGGCGCGTGCGTGCACAACGAGGGCGACTGGTCGCAGCAGGACCTCCGGGTCACCGACTGCGGCGCGCCCGACGCCCAGTACGAGGTGACCCGGCGCCTGGAACAGCCCGGCGACAGGTGCGGGGACGGCGAGTACTACGCCGACCTCCAGTACGGCCCCGGCGGCACCACCGTCTCCTGCCTGCGCGCTGTGCGGTGACGCCTCAACCCACAGTGCCGTAAAGCCCTTTCATGCTGGTCATCAGCTCCTCGGGACAGCCTCGACGGAGAACGCCTTCGCGTCGTGGCCACGACGATCAGCGCGGCCGGCTCGCTCCGGTGCCACCGGTACACCCGTGAGGACACCTGGACCGGCGGGAGGCAGGGGACTGCTCCGGGTGATCCGGCAGACCCGCGGGAGGGCTCAGCGAGGCCGGAAAGAGGGTTGCCCCGGCCCTGTCCATCCGATGCGCTGAGGGGATCGGCAAGAGACGGGGTGAGAGCGAGGAGGGGCCGTGGTCAGCGTCCCACAGCGCGTGATGAGCACCGGAGACCGGCCGCAGCCGTGGGCGTACTCGACGCCGGTGGTGTGCGCGTTCGTCTTCGTCGGGGCGGCGGGGCTCCTACCGGTGCTGGGCGTGGCCGGGGGGCTGCGTCATCCCGCCGTCGCCCTGGCCGCTTACTGCGCGCTCACGGCCCTCGCCGGGCTGCGCGCGCGCCCCCCGGCGGCGCCGCTCACCGCGGCGGTGTGCTGGCTCTTCTACGATGGATTCGTCATCCACCAGCGGGGCGAACTGGCTTGGGACGGCGGCATCGACGCCTACCGGGTGGCGCTCCTCGCCACGGCGTCGCTGCTCGGCACGGTGGCCGCCCGGATCGGCCATGCGTACGGCACGGCGGAAGACCACGAGCAGGGTCGGCGGCCCTGTAGTCAGGCGCGAGCACCGGCGGGCGGGCGCTGCGCTGGACGGGCTGACCTCACGAACGACGCGTTAGCGAAGCCCGGGCCCGGGAACACGTAACCCGTCAACGCCCCGGACGGTGACCACGAACCTGTATCACCCGGGGGCCCGAGCTCGAAGGAGGATCGTCACACGATGACGACGGCACGAGAGATCATGACCGAGGGCGCCGAGTGCATCGGTGAGGACGACACCGTACTGGACGCCGCCAAGAAGATGACCCAGCTGGGTGTCGGGGCGCTGCCCATCTGCGGAAACGACAACAAGCTCAAGGGCATGCTCACCGACCGGGACATCGTCGTGAAGGTTCTCGGTGCCGGCAAGGACCCGGCGAGCTGTAAGGCCGGCGAGCTGGCCCAGGGCGAAGCGGTGACCATCGGCGCCGACGACGACGTGGACGAGATCCTGCGCACGATGACCCAGCACAAGGTGCGCCGCCTGCCGGTGATCGACGGCCACACCCTCGTCGGTATGGTGGCCCAGGCCGACGTCGCCAGGGCCGTGCCGGACCCGAAGGTGGGCGATCTGCTGGAGGCTCTGTCGACGGACTGACCCGCCGCCATCCGATCCACTCAGGCCCTGGCCGGCTGCGACCGGCCAGGGCCTTGGCGTGCCCTCCTCCAGGCCGTCGAGCCGGGCCCGCCCACGGGGCGGCGGCCTTTGTCCGCTGTTCCGTCACAGCCGCCTCCCGTGCCGTGCTTCGTCGGCGCGGTGAAGACCCGCCGCAGCGAGGGGGCGCCGCCGTCCGCCCGACGCGGGAGCCGTCGTATGTGCCTCTCCGGGTGCCACCGGCTTCCCGACCGGGATCGGGCGGCCCGGGGCTGCCCTACGCCGGCGCCGTCATGACCGTCATCCGGGCGCGCCGGTCCACGCACATCCCGTTCTCCCTCGTGCATGCGCCGCCGGTGGGCGGTGTCCGGGTCGGTTTGCGGAGCCGTACTGCCCCGGCCGGGTGCCGAGTCCGGACCGGGGCCGTCGAGGCCGCCCAGAGAGGTTCCGAATCGGGACGCATGCGAGAACCGGTCGGGGGTAGCAGCGGTCTCAACGAGGCGTACGGCGCCTGGTGGTTGAAAGGAGACCTGTTGTGCTGATGGCTCACCCCGCGGTCCTGTCCCAGTTGATCGAGGAGTACGAGTCGCTGACGGCGCTCCACGCGGAGGCCGGCAGCCCGGAAGTCCGTCAGCGCATGGCAGACGTCGCTTACACCCTCTGCGTCTCCACCGGCACGCGGGACGTGGACACGGCCCTCATCGCCGCCCGCCACCGGCTTCCCGGCGCCCGCCCCGAGGACGACTCACTGCTCACCGCCTGACCGCCGGGGCCGGTGCGCAACCGCCCGGTGCGGAACTGCCCCGGCCCCTTGCCGCACGACCGGAGCTCCCGGGCGGGTAACCGGGCGGGCCGCCCCGGCGACCCGTGCAGCCCCGGAGACGGCATGGGCGTACAGCTGCACCACGGGCGCCATCGGCCCCGGCCCCGAGGCGTCCTGCGCCCAGCGGGACCTTTCCTCGTTGGTGACCTCATACCACGGCCCGGGTTCAGGCGCCGCCGCTCCCGCATGCCATGGTGGACGCGCTGCCAGGTCTGCCGCTCCTCACCGGTCAACTTCTCTCCCACCGCCACCCGGTGAGGGGCCCGGCACACCGGCCACGGTTCATCAGCCGGCCACAGCGGCGGCCCCCGGCCGAGCTGTTCCGCGCTCCGGGAACACCCGCCACCGGCCCCAGCAGCGTGGCCGGGCGTACGCACTCCGAGTACCACCTGCGGGGCCTTGCCCGGATGGGTCGTCAGGCCCCGACGGCGCTGATCGACACGGCGTACCCGCAGCCCCGTCAACGACTCGACAGAGCGCGGCACGGCGATCGGCGAGCGGTCGGCGGCCGCCGTGCTCGTCGCGCGCCGCGCCCGAAGACCCTCCCGATGAGCGGGCCGTAACCGTCGTGAGCCGCGTGTCACCGGGTAGGCGATGCGGGGACGAACCGGATCAGGGAGGGCACTGGTGGAACGATCGACAGTACGGGCGGTCGGCTGGGCACGTTCCTTGCCGATCTCCAGCGGAGCGAAGGCGGCCCGGGAGTGGGCGCGGGAACATCTGGAGTCGTTGGGCTGGACCACCAGCGCGCCGGAAACCGTCGACTCGGTTCTGCTCACCGTGTCGGAGCTGGTCACCAACGCGCATGTGCACGCCCGCAGTTCGGCGCAGCTCGTCCTCACCTGGGATCACCGGTGCCTGCACGTCAGCGTGCACGACTCCTCCAGCGAACTGCCCGTGCCCAGGCCCCCGAGTACCGAGCGGCTCGGTGGCCGGGGCATGTTCATCGTCGACGCCCTGGCCGACACGTGGGAGGCCCGGCCCTGCCTGGACGGGAAGACCATCACCGCCTGCTTCCGTCCTCACGGCCCCGGCCTCGCCTCCGACGGTGCCACCTCCGAAGGCCCCGTCTCCGAGGGCCCCGTCTCCGACGGCGCCGAGTGACGCGGCGGACGGCGCGCGACTCCCGCGCTACTGCGCCTGTGTGAGCGACACGGCCAAGAGGCTGACGCGGCGGACCGGGCGGCGGCTCCGGCACCCCCTCCGGCGAGGTGTACCCCTCTAAGCTGCGTACACCTTCGGCAACGCCCGCCCGAAAAGAGCAGGATGCCATGCTGGCCGTCACCGTCATCACGGGCATTCTGCTCACCTGGGTCCTGCTGTCGCGCCGCCTGGCGCGGTGGAGCATCACCGCACCGATCGCCATGCTGGCGGCCGGTATCGCGCTCACCGGCGGCTCGGACCCCGTGCTCCGCTTCGATCTGGACAGGGCCGCCTTCGAGCACGCGGTGGAGGTCGTCCTGGCCCTGATCCTCTTCGCCGACGCGACCGAGATCCCCGCCGGCGTCATCCGCGGGGAGAAGGCCCTCGTCGGGCGCCTGCTCGGCGGCGCGCTGCCGCTGACCCTGGGCGCCGCGTTCCTCACCGGGCTCGCCTTCTTCCCCGAACAGCCGGGATGGACCCTCGCCGTTCTGGCGACCGTGGTCGTCCCGCTGGACCTCGCCCCCACCGCGGCGCTCGTCCGCGACCGAAGAATCCCGGCGCGCCTGCGCGACGTGCTGAACGTCGAAGGCGGCCTGAACGACGGGATCATCTCACCCGTCTTCCTCCTCTGCGTCGCCGTCGGCGTCGAATCGCACACCCGGAGCACCGACTACGGCGAGGCCCTTCTCGAAGCGATCGAAGCGGCGGGCTGGGCGGTCGCGGCCGGGTCCGTCGTCGGCTGCACCACCGGGTGGCTGCTGCGCCGGTCCTGGGAACACGGCTGGGCCCATCACTCGGCCACGAGGATCGGTGTGCTCACCGTCCCCGTGACCGCCTACGCCCTGTCCGTCTCCCTGGGCGGCAACGGCTTCGTCGCCGCCTTCGTCGCCGGTGTCTGCTTCGCGCCGGCCGCACGGCACCTCCCGGCGGACGCCGTGGAGACGACGAACGACCTGGTCACCCTCCTGACCGTCGCCCTATGGTTCCTCTTCGGCCAGATCGTGAACGACGAGTTCTGGGACGGATTCCAGACCTCGGTGGTCCTCTACGCGATCGTCGCCGTCACCCTGGTGCGCATGGTCCCCGTGATGCTGGTGCTCACGGGCAGCGGGCTGCCGACGACCGACCGGCTGTTCCTCGGCTGGCTGGGGCCGAGAGGCGTGTCGTCGATCGTCTTCGGACTGCTCGCGGTCGTCGAGCTGCCCGACCGGAGCGGCGACTTCGTCGCGCGGGTCATGGCGATGACCGTCATGGTCAGCATCGTGCTGCACGGGCTGAGCGCCGAACCGATCGGCCGCTTCTACGGCCGGGGCAAGGGCCCGCCCCGCCCCGACTCCCGCACCGAAGCGGCTTCCTGACCCGGCGGGCGCAAGGACGCGCGGGACGGGGACGCACGGGCGCGCCCTGAGTTCGCGCGGGCGGGGCGGAGGCCCCCCGAGGGCCGGGGGCCCAGCCCGAGGGCGCAGGCGCCGGCGCCCATGGTCTCCGCCGCCGACATCCCAGGTCCGGGGGCTCCACGTCGGGCGGATCCCAGGTCCGGGTTGGAAGCCGGGGCCGGACCAGGGCCGGGGCTGAACGCGGCGCGGGGCCCAGGTCCGGGCGCTGGACCCGCGCCGCACCTCACGGGCGGGGGTTGACGCGGTGCCACTTCGGGCGGGCGTCACTGCCGCGGCGCCCGGCGACGGAGGCACAGCGCGGGCACAGGCGCTGGACGCGGTCCGCCGCCCCGCCGGATTCCGGGATGGCCTCGTGCCAGGGCACTCCGGGCAGGCGCACGAGCTGCGAGCGGCTGAGGGAGAGTCCGCACACCGTCTCGTTCCTGCCGGGCTCCCAGGCGTGTACCTCGCCCGTGGGCAACCGGCGCCGCCCTTCCTCCTCGTCCGTCCACTGCCCGGACGCCGCGACCGCGTAGCTCTTGCGCGCAACCATGGTGAGCGGGTACCTCGGTCAGCGCCCGGCCATGCGCCCCATCGACGTCACCGTGACCGTCTCTCCGACCGACCGACCCGCCGACCGACGCGCCGGGCGGCCCGGGCAGCGGCCCGGTCGGTCCGGCGTCAGCAGAGCACCTTCAGCGCGCCCGGCTGCACCCGTAGGGTGACGGGCAGCGTGGCGTCGACCTCGCCGTCCGCGCCGTACGGGATGTCACGGTCGGCTTCGATACGGATCTCCTTGCCCCGCATCACCTCGACCTCGGGGCGCTTCAGGTGCGCACCGCTCCTCAGCTCGTTCATCATCGCGAAGAACAGGCGCTTGGGGGCGTGCCGGATCACCACGACGTCCAGCACCCCGTCGTCCACCCGCGCACCCGGCGCGATGTTGCGGCCGAACCCGTAGAAACCGGAGTTGGCCGCGACGACCGTGTAGCCGCGTCGTTCGTGTTCGACCCCGTCGACGGTGATCCGGTACGCGGCGGGCCGCCACGACGCGACGGCCCGCAGGCCGCCCGCGTAGTAGGAGGCGGCGCCGCGCAGCAGCCGGGAGGCGTTGGCGTGCCGGTTCGCGACCGCGTCGACGCCCGCGTACACGCTGCCCAGGACGGACGTCCCGGCGGCGTGCACGGCCGACTCGACCCCGATGGTGTCGACCGTGCGCGGCGAGCCGTGCAGCAGGATCTCCGCGAGGGCCGGGGCGTCGGCCGGCAGTCCCAGGGCCCGGGCGAAGTCGTTGCCGCGACCGGCCGGGACGAGCCCGAGTACGGCGTCCGTGCCGCTGAGGGCCCCGCCGACGCCGCCCGCGATCCCGTCACCGCCGACGGCGAGCACGATCCGGCCCTGCGCCCCGGCTTCCCGCGCCAGCTCGCGGGCGTGGTGGAGGCTGCGGCTGTAGCGGGTCTCCAGCCTGGCCCCGCCCTCCCGGATGAGGCGGGCCAGCGGCAGCAGGGCCGCCGTACCGCTGGAACTCCCCGCGGCCGGGTTGACGACGGCGGTGAACTGTCGCATGTGCGCGCCTCCGTAAGGCAGGGCTTGTGGGTCAGCGGTGCGGGGAGCGGTCACCGGTCGGTGATCAGTGGGGGAGTCGCGGTGCGGGGAGGGGGATGAGGATGCCGGGGTTGAGGACACCGGTCGGGTCGAGTTCCGCCTTGACGGCCTGGAGGGCGCGGACGCCGAGCGGCCCGGCCTCGCGCGCGTACCAGTCGCGGTGGTCGGTGCCGACGCCGTGGTGGTGGCTGATCGTGCCTCCGGCCGCCAGGATGGCGTCGTTCGCGGCCCGCTTGGCCGGCGCCCAGTGCGCGACCGGGTCGTCGCCCTGGGCGGAGACGACCGTGAAGTAGAGGGAGGCGCCGTTCTCGTAGACGTGGGAGACGTGACACATGACCAGCGGGGGCGTACCCGCATCGGACAGGGTGGTGGTGAGCGCCTGGCGTACGCCCTCGTACAGCCCCGGGAGGGCCGACCAGAAGGCGGCGGTCTCCAGGGTCTCGGCGAACGCGCCCGCGTCGAGCAGCGCGTCGCGCAGGTAGGGGGCGTTGTAGCGGCCGTGCGCCCAGCGCTCTCCCGGCTCCTCGCCCACGCACTCGCCGCCCGCCGCGAGGAGCACCTCACGGGCGCGGGCCCTGCGGTCCGCGACCTCGACCGCGGTGCCCTCGTACCCGGCGATCGCCATGCAGCCGGCCGCCGCCGGGGCATCGGCGCTGCCGATACGGTCGGGGTGGGCGAGGCCGATGAACGTCTCCGTCTCGTCCGACAGCCGCAGGACCGTCGGGCGCGGCCCGTCCTGGGCGAGTCGGCGCAGGGCGGCGGTACCGGCCTCGAAGGACGGGAAGCGCCACCCCTCGTAGACCCGGGTCTCCGGCAGCGGGCGGACGCGTACGGTCACCGAGGTGATCACCCCGAACGCGCCCTCCGAGCCGAGCAGCAGCTGGCGCAGATCGGGTCCGGCCGCCGAGCGGGGCGCGCGGCCCGTCTCCCAGGTGCCCTCCGGGGTGGCGACGGTGAGGCCCAGCACCATCTCGTCGAAGCGGCCGTAGCCCGCCGACGCCTGGCCGCTGGAGCGCGCCGCGGCGAAGCCCCCGATGGAGGCCCACTCGTACGACTGGGGGAAGTGGCCGAGCGTGAAGCCCCGCTCGTTGAGGAGGGCTTCCGCCCGCGGTGCGCGCAGGCCCGGCTGGAGGGTCGCGGTACGGGAGACCTCGTCCACGGCGAGCAGTCCGTCCAGCCGCCGCAGGTCCAGGGCTACGAAGCGGGCGCGCTCGGGAGCGAGACCGCCGACGACGGAGGTGCCCCCGCCGAACGGGACGGCGGCGACCCCGTGGTCGGCGCAGACGCGCAGGAGGGCCAGCACTTCGTCGTGGCTTCCCGGGAGCAGCACGGCCGCGGGGACGTCGTCGACCTCGCCGGCGCGGATGCGCAGCAGGTCGGGGGTGGATTTGCCGCGGGTGTGCCGGATCCGGCTCTCCGCGTCCGTACGCACGTGCGCCGGGTCGCCGAGGCAGTGGGTGAGGGCGCGGAGCGTCTCGTCGGTGAGCGGTGTGCCGGGGACCGCGATGGCGTCCAGGGAGGCGGCGGCGCCCTCGCGCGGGGTGACGCCGAGCAGGTCGCGCAGGAGGCCGATCACGGTGTCGGGCAGGGGTGCCGCCTTGGCCGGGTCCCCCCAGCCGCTCCACAACATGTCCACTTGGGTTGGTTCCTCACCGTCGGATTCGCGGGTCACGGGCACGCCGCCGTCACTGGCATTACACTGTGACAGATGACGCCCATTCGTCACAACCATGCGGACGCAGACGCCGTCCTCGACGCGGCGCGCGACTGCGTCCTGGCCGTCGGCGTCCGCCGTACGACCCTGACCGACGTGGCCCGCCGCGCCGGCGTCTCCCGTATGACGATCTACCGGCGCTGGCCGGACGTACGGACCCTCGTCGGCGACCTGATGACCCGGGAGTGGATCGGACTCGCCGTCACCACCATGTCGACCACCGATCCCGGCGCCCCGACGCGGCGGAGGCTGGTCGACGGCCTGGTCGCCGGCGTCCGGGCCTTCCGTGACCACCCGCTGTTCCGCAAGATCGTCGACGTGGATCCCGAGCTGCTTCTGCCGTACGTGCTCGACCGCCGCGGCGCCAGCCAGGACGCGCTGCTGGGCCTCATCACCGGGGCCCTGGAGGAGGGGCACGCCGACGGCTCCGTCCGCGTCGCGCACCCCCATCTCCAGGCGCGCTCACTGCTGCTCGTCGTCCAGTCCTTCACGCTCTCGCTGCGCACGATGACCGACGAGGCCGACGCCGAACTCGGCGAGGCCGCCTTCCTCGGCGAACTGCGGACCCTTCTGGAGAGGACCCTCACCCCATGAGCCTCCGCCCGCCCGGCCCCGCCGCACCCTTCGTCCGCGAGACACCCGCCACCCGCGGTGCGCCGTCGTCGCTGAACGCGGCGCGCCGCAGCCGAGAACTGGCCGAACTCGCCGACGGAGCCCAGGTCGACGTCCTGGTCGTCGGCCTCGGCGCGACCGGGGCCGGCGCCGCGCTCGACGCCGCGTCACGGGGCCTGACCGTCGCCGCGATCGACGCCCACGACCTGGCGTTCGGCACCTCGCGCTGGAGCTCCAAGCTCATCCATGGAGGCCTGCGCTACCTCGCCACCGGACAGCTCGACATCGCCCACGAGAGCGCCGTCGAACGCGGCATCCTCATGGAGCGCACCGCCCCCCACCTGGTGGCCGCGCAGCCGTTCGTCCTGCCGCTGACCCCCCTGGTCTCCCGCGCCCAGGCGGCTCTCGCCCGGGCCGGCTTCCGCGCGGGCGACCTCCTGCGGGCCTCAGCCCGTACCTCCCGCTCCACCCTGCCCGCCCCGCGCACCCTCTCCGCGGTGGAGACCCGGCACATGGCACCCGCGCTCCGGTCGACCGGCCTGCGCGGGGGGCTCCTCTCCTGGGACGGTCAACTCGCCGACGACGCACGGCTGGTGACCGCCATCGCCCGTACGGCGGCGGCGCACGGCGCCCGCGTCCTCACCCGCACCCGGGCCCTCGCCCTCGACGGAGGCGGCGCCCGCGTCCGCGACGAACTCACCGGCGAGGAACTGCGTGTCACGGCCCGCGCCGTCATCAACGCGACCGGGGTCTGGGCGGGCGGCCTCGTCGACGACATCCGGCTCAGGCCCTCCCGGGGCACCCACCTCGTGCTGCGCTCCCAGGACCTCGGCGGCCTCACCGCCGGCATGCACATCCCCATCCCCGGCGAGGCCAACCGGTTCGTCCTCGTCCTGCCGCAGGGCGACGGCCGGGTGTACGTGGGCCTGACCGACGAACCGGTCGACGGCGACATCCCGGACGTTCCCGACGTGCCCGAGACCGACATCGGGTTCCTCCTCGACGTCCTCGGCTCCGCCCTCGACGTCTCCCTCGGCCGGGACGACGTGATCGGCGCCTTCGCCGGACTCCGCCCCCTGCTCGACACCTCCGGGCCGGGCGGCACGGGCCGGACCGCCGACATCTCCCGCAGGCACGCGGTGCTGACGTCGGCCGAGGGCGTCACCACCGTCGTCGGCGGCAAGCTCACCACCTACCGGCGCATGGCGCAGGACGCCGTGGACGCGGCCGTCACCGCCCGCGGCCTCACCGCGGGAGCCTGCCGCACCGCCTCCCTGCCGCTGGTCGGCGCCGCCCGCCCCGGGACGCTCGCCTCACTCGACGCGCCCCGGCGTCTGGTACGCCGCTACGGCACCGAGGCCCCGGCCGTCCACGCACTCGGGCTCGCCGACCCGGCCCTCGCCCGCCCGGTCGTACCCGGCCACCCGGTCACCGGGGCCGAACTCCTGTGGGCGGTACGCCACGAGGGCGCCCTCGACGAGTCGGACGTCCTCGACCGCCGGACCCGGATCGGCCTGGTCCCGCACGACCGCGAGGCGGCGCGGGCCGCCGCCCGGGACGCGTTGGAACGCCCGGCCGGGCAGCTCACGTCGTAGCGCCGGCGACAGGCGACAGGCGACAGGTGACCGGCGACCGGCCATGGGCCACCGCGACCGGATACCGGTGTGTGGCGCGCTGCCGGTGCGGGGGAGCGGGGTGAGTGGGGGAGTGGGGCGCCGACGTCCTCATGCGGCTTTGTCCCGCCGGTGTCTGACGGAGCGCAGGGCGGGCACACGGGTGTCACCACTCGAAGGGAGCACTCCATGCTCGGTATGGCCGCGGCGGTGTTGTTCTTCATCGCGTTCCTGATCAACGCCGCCGACATCACGACGAACGACGTCTTCTCGTCCGGCAACGTCATGCTCCTCGGCCTGACGCTGCTGGCCCTGCACATCGCCGGGATCGGAAGCGGCTGGGCCCGCCGGCCCGGCAGACGGTGACCGGCGCGGCAGCCCCGGGTGCGGTCACCCAGGGCTGAACGGAGCGGCGCTGTGGGGGCGGGAACCTCCTCACAGCGCCGCTCCGCGTTTCGTGGACGTGCGCGGGCCGCGCGCGAGGTGCGGCGCCGTCGTCAGGCGCCGCTGCCGGCGACGGCGGTCACGGTCGCCGGGTCCTCGCCGGTCAACTCCACGATGCGGTGGGGCGGTACACCGGCGGCCAGCGCCCGCCCGAGGAGCGCGTCCCGTCCCTCCGCGCAGTCACGGTAGGCCAGCAGCTCCTCCTCGACCCGCGCGACGGCCTCCGGCACGACGGCGTGACGCACGAGGCTGAGCTCCTCTTCACTCAGCGGCACCGGCAGCCGCTCCGCCCGCTCGGGGATGGCGGCCGTCTCCTCGGGCGGGAGCACCCGCAGCTCGGGAGAGGTCACCGTGGCGCCGTGCGCGTCGAGCCAGGCCCGTACCGCGGGAGTCTCCAGGCAGGCGAGGTCCCCGATCGTGGCCGGCGGCACGCCGAGCGGCGCGGCGGCGTCGTCCAGGAGGAACAGGTAGGCGTCATCGGTCATGCTCGGCTCCTTGAGGGGGGTGGTCGGGCTGAACGCCGTCCGTTTACCCCGCCGCCGTCGGACCACCACAGCGCCCCGCGGGGAGTGAGCCAACCGGGGGATCCAGTCGGCCGGACCCCGGCCGATCGGAGCCCGTCGAGCTGCAATCGGCCGCTCGGGACCGCGCGAA
The DNA here is from genome assembly GCF_040612535.1 of Streptomyces sp. NPDC006368. NCBI lineage: Bacteria > Bacillati > Actinomycetota > Actinomycetes > Kitasatosporales > Streptomycetaceae > Streptomyces > Streptomyces sp. NPDC006368. Next base: position 31,287 of record NZ_JBEXQK010000028.1, on the reverse strand, counting down.
CCGGGACCCGACGGGCCGGACCTGTCCGGGACGGTCAGGCGACGACGGTGATGTCGTCCTGGACGGCCGCTTCGCGCGCCGGGTGGGCCCGTCGCGGCTCGGCCAGTATCGCGTCCGCCGCGGCGAGCGCGTCGGCGAGCTCCCGTGTGCCGGTCATGACGCACAACGAGTAGCTGATGTCGTCCAGCTCTCGCTGGAGAGCGGGGTCATGGCGGTGCACGAGCGTGATCCTCACGTCGGCGAAGCGTGCGAGAAGCGTCCTCAGCTCACGCGGATCCGGCAGCAGCACGGTGTCACATCCTCCCCTGGTCACATGCGAGGTGCGCCTTCCCCGTCCTCCCGCATCCATTCCCCTCAAACCGGTCCGTTCTCCTGGAGGGGGGGCCGTGGAATCCTCACCCACCGCGTGTCGTCGTGGCGGGCGAACCGTCCGAGAGATGAGGGAAGCCCGTGAGCGACACGTGCCGAGTTCGGCACGGCCGCCGAGCGCTGGGGCCGCTCGCGTCTGTTCTTCGACGCGAACAGCACCGCCCCGACGAGGGGCTGGGACGCTCCCGGGGCGGCCTGACCTGCAAGATCCACCTTGCCGGGGAAGGCGGACGCCGGCCCCTGGGCCTGCTGATCACCCCGGGCCAGTGGGGCGATGCCCCGCAGCTCATCCCTGTCATGGAACGCATCCGGGTAGGCCGGCTCGGCGGTGGACGCTCGCGCCCCGGCCGGGCCATCTCGGCGGCGACAAGGCGTATTCCTCCCGCCGCAACCGCCGCTACCTGGCGACGGCAGTTCATGCACACCATCCCCGAGCCGAAGAGCCGGCGGGCCGACCGAAAGCGCCGCGGGAGCCATGGCGGGCGGCCCACCGGTTTCGACAAGACGATCTACAAGCGCAGGAACGAAGACGAGCGGACGATCAACGCCCTCAAGAACTTCCGCGCCGTGGCCACGAGATTCGATAAGCGTGCCTGCGTCTGCCGCGACACCGTTGCAGCGATCCGGCTCTGGCTCCGGGCATGGATCCATTATCCAGGTACGGAGAGGTGCCTGTAACCGTTCTCCGGAATGATCTTTACGCCTGGTTTGCGCCTTTAAGGTTGCCGTCGACGAGCACAACGCACCGACGTGACCAGGGAGTCGAGAGTGACGCACGACGTTGCCGCGCTGGCGGTTGAACTCACCGACATGGCCGTGGCGGATCACCAGTCCTCAGTCCACGCGAACAGCGATGACCCAGCCGAGCAGTTGGCGTGGCGCCGGCTGACCGCACGGCACGGTGACCGACTCGGCGAGATCATGGACCGGTACGGCTGGCCGACTGCGGAACTGGTCGGCGAGGAAGCCGCCCGCGCGGCATGGCTGGTCGCCCAGCACGCTGACCGGCAGCTCGACGTCCAGCGGCGCGCCCTCCAACTGATGGAGCAGGCGGTGTCGGCAGGCTCGGCCAGTCCGCGCGAGCTGGCCTTTCTTCGCGACCGCACGCTGGTCAATGAGGGCCGCAAACAGATCTACGGCACCCAGATCGCCGGCGTGAAGGATGGGTCGCCGATTCCGTGGCCCTGTGAAGAGCCCGAGCGCATGGACGAACTTCGTGCGGAAGTCGGCATCGAGCCCTTCGACGAGTACGTTGCCAAGTTCGCGATGACCTGACACCCAGTCCTCAGTCGCGTCCCGTGGATCATTGCCCAAGGCGCACCTGCCATGGGGCAATGATCCGCCCGACACGCCTTAGTCCTGTTCCCGGCCCAGGCGTCGCGTGGAGCGCCGACGGAGCCACAAAGGCAGGGCGTACCAGCACAGCCCGAACCAGAGCATCACCCCACCGACCAGTAGCTCGGCCAGGAGGTCCGACACCACGACGTGGAGGATGAGCAGCAGAGCGCAGCCGATGGTCAGGGCGAGCAGCACCATGCCGCACATCATCAGCCGGTGCGCGGTCTCCACCAGATCGTCCTTCATGCGCTGGCCGGACAGGATGCGGTGGATGGACACCGGGGCTATCAGCGCGGCGGTGGCCGACGCCCCGAGAACCACGGTGATGACGTAGACGACGTGGTCGAACGTGTCCAGGGTCCGGAACTGCGGCGTGAAGGCGACACTCAGCAGGAAGCCGAAAAGGATCTGCACGCCGGTCTGGGCGACCCGCGTCTCCTGAAGGATCTCGTTCCACCTGCGGTTGACGCGCTCCCGCGCGGATTCCGGCTGCTTCTCCTCTGCTGACGTGTCTCTGTCGGCGCAGGTGGGGCACCGGTCTGCCCCCGCCGGGTCCACCGGCTGCTTGGTCATGGTCATGGCGGTCCTCCCCTTCGGGACGTCCATATGCCCGCTCAGCCCGCTCGCATGCGGCACGGAGCCGAGCGGCCCCGGGCCGGGAGGGGTCCCGGGCCCGGAGGGGTCCTGGAGTCGGAGAGGCCCCGAAGCGGTACGGAGGAGCGCACGCGGCCGGCCGCCCCGCCGTGGACAGCGCGATGGCCCCGGCACGCGGTGCCGGGGCCATGCTGGGGCGAAGCGGCCGGTCAGCCCTGCTTGCCGCGGCCGGTGAGCATGTCGCGCATCCGGTCGACCAGGCCGGCGCCCGGGGCGAGGAGTTTGTTCGCCGGCGGGGTGTCCGGCGCGGAGGGGTGCGGGCGGGTGGGTGCGGTCTTCTTGGCGGAGCGCACCTTCTCGCCCAGCTTCTCCAGCGCCTCGGCGGAGCACGACTCGGCCAGCAGGGGGAACAGCCGGTTCTCCTCGTCCGTGACGTGCGCGGAGACGGTCGTCCTCAGCTGCGTGATCAACGTGTCGAAGCGGGCGTCACCGGCCTCGCAGCCTTCCAGCTCCTTGAGCATGCGCTCCACTTCGCCGTGGTCGGCGATCTCCTTGTCGGCGAGGTCGTCACCGCCGTCGACGTAGCGGCGCACCGTCGGGTACAAATACTCCTCCTCGGCCACCGCGTGGCGGATCAGCTCAATGGTCAGCTCGTCCGCGAGATCACGCCGCTTCTCGTCCCCGGCGGGCAGTGCTTCGATCTGCGCGAAGAGAGAGTCCACCTCACGGTGGTCCGTGGTCAGTTCCTGGATGACGTTCCCGCCGTGTCCCATGATCAGCTGCTCCTTCTCGTCTCGTGGCCTGTTCGTGTGTCCGGTGGCCGTGCCCGGCGTGCCCGGCGTGGGCGGCCGTCGCGCCCCGCGTGTGCCCCTGAGCAGTGGCGGCACACGCCGGACGGACCGCTTCCTCGTATGCGCCTCCATGCCCACCGCGCACGGCCACGGGGCCGAACAGACGAGCAGATGCCTCGGCACCCGCCTGGCATCGATCCCACGCGGCACACCGGAAAAGAACACGGGTCCGGCCCTATCACCCATGTGGCGGGCCCCGGCAAGGGCGAGCGGCCGAGAGGGCGGACGGCCTGTTTCTCCTGACGCCGAACGCTGGAAAAACGCGTTACGGCGCCGGTTCGCAGCAGTCGGAAAAAAACTTGCACATACTTCGATTAGAGCTGGGTAGGCGGGCTGACGTCGGTCCGCAGCAGGAGAAACGGGCCGGTTTACTGCGAGGGAGGGATGAGGCATGACTGCGACGACGATTTCGCGCACACATGTTGACCACGGTTCCGCTGAGCTGCCTGAGATCGTCGATCCGCGGAAGGTCACGCCGAAGGACGCGCGGGCGATGTCGAGGCAGTTCTTCGACCAGCTGGCCGTTCTCGAAGAGGGCACGCACCGGTACCAGTACGTGCGCAACACGCTCATTGAGATGAACATGTCCCTCGTGCGGTACGCGGCCGGCCGCTTCCGGAGCCGCGGCGCGGACGAGATGGAGGACATCGTCCAGGTCGGCATGATCGGCCTCATCAAGGCCATCGACCGCTTCGAGCTGACCCGCGAGGTCGAGTTCACCACCTTCGCCGTGCCCTACATCGTCGGCGAGATCAAGCGGTTCTTCCGCGACACGTCCTGGGCCGTCCACGTGCCGCGCCGCCTCCAGGAAGCGCGCGTCGAGCTCGCCCGGGCCACCGAGGAGCTGCGCACCCGCCTGGGACGCACACCGACGGTCAAGGAGCTGGCCGAGCTGATGAGCCTGACCGAGGAGGAGGTCATCGAGGCCCGGCTGGCCTCCAACGGCTACAACTCCTCCTCCCTGGACGCCGCCATCAACGGCGACGAGGACGGGGAGGCGGCCCTGGCCGACTTCATCGGCGCCGAAGACCCCGCCATGGAGCTGGTCGAGGACTTCCACTCCCTGGCCCCGCTGATCGCCGAGCTGAACGAGCGCGACCGGCAGATCATCCACCTCCGGTTCGTCGAGGAACTCACCCAGTCCCAGATCGGTGAACGCCTCGGCTGCTCGCAGATGCACGTCTCCCGCCTGCTGTCGCGCACGCTGGCCCGTCTGCGCGAGGGCCTGCTCACGACCCGCTGAGCCGCCACACTCCTTGCGGCACCGGCCCCCAGCCCCCACGGGCTGGGGGCCGGTGTCACGTCCGCAACCGGTGCCCGCGCCCGAGCCAAGCCCGTGCCCACGTTCAGGTCCCGGCCCAGTGCCCGAGCTCGTCCGTGCCCGGGTCCGTGTTCGTCTCCGGGTCCGTGTTCGTATCGGGTCGGCCGGTGCCGACCTCCGGCCGGCCGGCGTCTTCCCCGGTTCGTATCCGGACGGTCAAGAATTCGCCCACAATGGGCATGGGCTGGTCCCGCCGGGGGTGGGTGTGCAACGCTTCGAGGAAGCCAGCCCTGGTCTGGCGGGAGCCCCCGCGCTGTCCCAGGGCCACTTCGTGGCCGGGGCCCGGTGCGGGTTGTCTTGCTTGGCTGCGCGCGGTCCGACGCCGCGCACATGATGGCCCGCCCTCGCACAGGGCGGCTGTGATGGGCTCGATCCCCACTGGGGTGAACCATGACCGACGCGTTTGCCGTCACCGTCACCCACCGTCCCGACGAGACCGTCATCGCCGTCAGCGGCGAAATGGACATCACCACCTGCCCCGACGTCGAAGCGGCCGCCGTCATCATCCCGCTCGGTGGGAAGACTCTGCTGCTCGATCTGACCGGCGTCTCCTTCATGGACTCGGCCGGTCTCAATCTGCTGCTCCGCCTGCGCCGGCGCCTCCGTTCCGAGGGGGGCCGGATGGCCGTGACCGGGCTTCAGGACCAGCCCCTGGGTGTGCTGCACCTCACCGAGGCGTACCAGCTGTTCGACATCGTCCCCGCTCCCGCGCCGAGCCACTCCGCACACTGACGTGGTCCCGGACCGGCCCGTTCCGCGGGATGTCGGCGGAGAGCCGAGTACGTATGCTGCCGGCCATGCCGAAACTGGAGCGGCTCCGGGCCGAACACGCCGATGCCCTGCTCGTCTTCGAGCGGGAGAACCGGGGTTACTTCGCACGGTTCGTGCCCGACCGCGGGGACGCGTACTTCGCGGACTTCGCTTCCCGCCACCGTGCCCTGCTCGCCGAGCAGGAGACAGGCCTGTGTCACTTCCATGTCGTCGTGGGCGACCAAGGGGAACTGATCGGCCGCGTCAACCTCGTCGACGTCCGGGACGGAACCGCCGAGCTCGGCTACCGCATCGGCGAGCGCGCCGCCGGCCGGGGCGTGGCGACCGCCGCGGTCGAGGACGTGTGCCGCCTGGCCACCGGGGCGTACCGGCTGTCCGTTCTCACCGCGATCACCACGCTCGACCACGCGTCGTCCAGAGCGGTGCTCGAACGCAACGGATTCACCATCGTGGAGGACGTCAGCATCGACGGACAGCCCGGTGTGCGCTACCGGCGCCGGCTCGCCGCCACGGGGTGACCGCCCGCGGGCGTACGCAGCCGGCCGGCGCATTCAGCCGGTACGCGGGCGCAGGTGGACCGGGAGCGCCCGGTGCCCGTTGCTGATCAGGGACGCGATGGGTTCCCACTGGGCGGCGTCGACCGCCGGCTGAGCTTGGGGGAACCGGCGGAAGAACCCTTCGAGGACGGCGGCGACCTCGAGCCGTGCGAGGGGCGCGCCGAGACAGAAGTGGACGCCGTGGCCGAAGGCCAGGTGGTCCTTGGTGATCCGGGTGACGTCGAAGACGTCCGCGTCCGGGCCGTGCCAGTCGGGGTGGCGGTTGGCCGCGGCGTACGAGGCGAGGATGGCCTCGCCCTTCGCGATGGTCCGGCCGTCCGGCAGGGGGAGGTCGGCGAGGGCGTAGCGCAGGGGGAGGTGTTTGACGGCCGGCTCGTGGCGCAGCGTCTCCTCGACGACGGCGGACCAGTCGGCGCGGCCCGAGCGGACGTGGGCCAGCTGTTCGGGGTGGGTGAGCAGCGCGGTGATGGCCTGGTCGATGACGTTGACCGTGGTCTCGTACCCGGCGGCGATCATCAGCAGGAGCGTGTCGCGCAACTCGTGCTCGGTGAGGGCCGACCCGTCGCCTTCCGCGTCGCGTGCCGCGATGAGGAGGGAGGTCATGTCGTCGCCGGGCTCGGCCCGCTTCGCGGCGATGAGGTCGTCCAGGACGCCGTAGAGGCGCACGGTGTTCGCGGCTGACTCGTCGGAGGTGAGCGTGGTGTCGAAGACCCCGTCGACCACCGTACGGAAGCCCTCCCTCCGGTTCTCCGGAACGCCCATGAGGTGACCGATGACGGCGATGGGCAGCGGAACGGCGAGGGCCTCGCGCAGATCGGCGGGCTCACCGGGCGGGGTGGCCTCCAGGCCGTCGAGGAGCCGGCCGACGATGTCGTCGACGGTCGACTTCAGCGCGGCGACGCGTCGGGCGCTGAACGCGGGGGCGACGAGCCGGCGCAGCTTGCGGTGGTCGCTGCCGTACGCGGTGAACATGTTGTCCACGGCGATCCACAACGACAGCGGCCAGTGCGGGACGAAGCTGTCGTACGCCGGCCAGTGCCGACGCGCGTCCTTCGACACGTCCGGGCTGGTCAGCAGCTCCTTCAGCAGGGCGGGGTCCGTGACGGCCCACGCGGGTACGCCGAGGATGTCGACCCGAGCCGCAGGACCCTGGGCGCGGAGCAGGCGGTGTTCGGTGTGCCGGTCGGCGCCGGTGGGATCGAGGACGATGGGGGCGGTTCGCTGGGCCACGGGTGGAACCCCTCGGGAGGCGGGAGCGGCTGACGCGGGACGGTACGGCTACCAGGCACGGTGGAACGCGGCGTGCCACTCGGTCAAGTACGCCTGGGTGGGGAGGGGTTGGATCCCGACATCAGGGCCGTCAGGCGCACTGTCAGTGGCCCCCGGTAGGTTCCTCGCATGAGTTCTTCGCTGAGCGTCCATCTGCTCGACCTGTCCGCGACGCGCGCTCTGATCGGCTCCGGGGACGATCAGTTGCTGGAAACCATCCGGGCCCGCTTCGGGGACGACCTGGCCCGCGACGACGACTACTTCCGGTCCGAGGTGGAGAGGGGCGCCCCCACCGCGTACGAAGCGCTCCACGCGGTGGTGCACGGAGGGCCCTTTCACGAGAACAAGGACCACGCCTTCCAGTACGGCTACGCCTACAAACGGCTCTGCTCGCTCACCGGCTCCTTCCTCGACAACTCCAGCTTCTGCCCGTACCGGGGCGATTGGCTGTCCGTGGTGGACCAGGGCCTGAAGGCGCTCGGGATCACCGCGGTGTCCGTGGAGGCGTTCAGCTTCGGCAACCTGCCCGATCCGTTGCCGTGGACGTATGTACCGGGCTGTGGCGAGTGGACGCCCGAGCAGTGCGCGCGGGCGCTGGAGCAGTTCGAGGAGACGAAGAGGAAGGGGCACGCCCCACCGCTCGAGCCGGAGGTGGTGGAGGCCGTCATGGACTGCATCGGCTGGCTTCGGCACGCGGAGGCCCGGCCCGGTTACGGCATCGTCGGCTTCTCCTCCTGACCCCGGGCGCCCCTGAGCCCCGCGTGCGCCGCGTCCCCGCACCCCGGCCGCGGTGCCTGATCCGGCGGAGCGACGCGTTCGTACCAGTACAGATGGCGGCCCGCCGCGGCGTGGGCCACGGTGGGGGAGGCGCCGGCCGTCCTCGTCGGCGCTTCTTCCGCCTGGTCGCAAGGGAGCCGATATGTCCGAACGCAACACGCTGCTGCGCGGTATGCACGACGTGGGGCTGGCCGCCTGGTTCGGCGGCTCCCTGATGGGAGCGGTCGGGCTGAACGGCGCCGCCCGCGACGAAGGCGGTACCTGGGAGACGACCGCCCGGATCGCCTCCTCGGGGTGGGCGAAGTGGACGCCCGTCAACGCGGCGGCGATCGCCGTGCACCTGGTCGGGAGCAGTGGTCTGCTGGCGGTGAACGCCGCCCGGATCCCCGCGCAGCAGGGCGTCGCCGCCTCGACGCTGGCCAAGACCGTCCTGACCGGCGTCGCGCTGGCCGTCACCGCCTACAGCCGGGTACTGGGCAAGAAGATCGAACTGGCTGCCTCGTCCGACCCCCAGGACGCCGAGAAGGCGGCCAAGCACCCGATCGACACCGACAAGGCACAGCGGCAACTGGCGTGTGCCCAGTGGGCCGTCCCCGCGCTCACCGGCGGCCTGCTGCTCCTCAACGCCCTGCACGGCGAGCAGCAGCGTCCGGCCGAACAGGCCCGGGGGATGTGGCAGCGCGCCCGTTCGATGGCCCCGGGCATGATGCCGTCCGTTCCGCACTGGCACGGCATGCACTGACCACGGCCGGGGCCGGTCAGCCACGGCTGCGGTCGGTCGTGGGCCCCACGGTGAGCGCGGGTCCGGCGAAGGCGCGTGCCGATTCGCCGGATCCTCGGGGCGCCCGCCCCGGTGCGCGACGTCCCGCGCCCTGACCCGAGGTCGGAAGCCCGAAGCCCCGGAGTTCCACGGTCGCGGCCGTTGGAGAAACCAAGTATAGATTGTAACCAGGTTGCGTTTTCCTCTCCGGTCCGGTTGAGTCGTGTGACCGGACAACGAGAGGATCTCCATGACCGACGTGCTGATCGTGGGCGCCGGCCCCACCGGCCTCACCCTGGCCTGCGACCTCGCCCGCCGTGGCGTCGCCGTGCGCATCATCGACAAGAGCGCCTTCCACCACCGGGAATCCCGAGGCAAGAGCCTCCACCCGCGCAGCATGGAAGTGCTCGAAGACCTCGGCGTCGCCCACCGGCTGCTCACCGACGGCACCACGCACCAAGTCCTCCGCAAGTACTTCGACGGCGTGCACGTCAGTGACACCGACCCCTTCGCGAACGACGCGCCTCTTCCCGGCACCCCGTTCGACAGCGCCGTTTCCATCGGCCAGTGGCGCGTCGAGGGCATCCTTCGCGACCGCCTCGCCGACCTCGGCGTACAGGTCGAACCGGGCACGGAGATAGCCGGCTTCACCCAGGACGAGGACGGCGTGACCGCCACGCTCACCGGCGGACGTACCGTCGAGGCCGCCTACCTGGTCGGCTGCGACGGAGGACACAGCGCGGTCCGCAGGACACTCGGCGTGGCCTTCGAGGGCCGAACCGCCGACACGCAGTCCATGGTGTGCGGGGATGTGGAGGCCGAAGGGGTCGACCGTGACCACTGGCACCAGTGGTTCACCCCGGAGGGCGGGATCATGCTGTGGCCCGTCCCGGGAACGTACTCCTTCCAGGTGCAGGCGAGCCCCGAACTCGACGAGCGCGGTGAGCCCCTGCCGCCGACGCTCGACGGCTTCCAGCGGCTCCTCGACCGCCACGCCCGGGTCGCCGGGGTCCGGCTGCGCAACGCCACCTGGCTGTCGACCTGGCGGGTCAACGTGCGCATGGCCGAGCGGTTCCGGGTCGGCCGGGTCTTCCTCGCCGGAGACGCCGCGCATGTGCACCCGATCGCCGGCGGCCTCGGCATGAACACCGGCATCCAGGACGCCTACAACCTCGGCTGGAAACTGGCACTCGCCGTGACCGGCCAGGCGGGTTCCCCACTGCTCGACACCTACGAGGAGGAGCGGCTCCCCATCGCCGCCCGGACCCTGCGCATCACCACAGAGCGGCTGCGACACGTACTGGAGGCCGTCAAGGAGCCCGGCACCGGCACCGAGGCCGCCCTTCCGGCGGCCGTCCCGCAGGGATACCGGTGGAGCTCCCTGGCCCCGGGCGCCGGAAACGCGGCTCTGCGCCCCGGGGATCGTGCTCCCGACGCACTGTGCCAGGACGCGGCGGGTGACCGGGTCCGGCTGTTCGAGCTCTTCGCCGGGCCGCACTTCACGCTGCTGGGTTTCGGCCCCGGCGCCTCGGTGGCCCTGCGAGAGGTGCGCGAGAAACGGGGGGACCTCGTCCGCGCCCACGGCATCGACGCGGAGCCGTCGGGACTGCGGGACACCGACGGCCAGGCCCGACGCGCGTACGGCATCGACGGCGACGCGCTCGTGCTCGTACGGCCCGACACCCACACGGCCGTCATCGCTGACGGCACGGACGACCACGCCGTGCTCGCCTACCTCGACGGGCTCCGCCGAACGTAGTCCCGAGACTCGGCGCGTGCACCACAGGCCACGTGCGCGGCACGGGCCCAGCGGATGGCGTCACACCTGGGGCGGCGGCACTCGGGGGCGCCCGGCATACTGCCGGTCATGCAGACCCGAGCCGCCGCGCGTGCGCCACACCTCATCACCGCGCTGCTGACGATCGCCGCGGTCGGCATGGGGGCCTGCTGCGGGTACCTCCTCAACGGCCCCGCCATGGCCGCCTTCACCGGTACAGCCGCCGGAGTCGGCGCCTGCACCGGATCGTTCCTCGCCCGCCGCCGTGTGCTCGCCGGCCTGAAGCACGACCGGGACGCCGCCACCGCCGACGGCTACGCCACGGGCCTCGCCCACGCCGTACTCGTGGGCATCGCGGCCTATGAGGCCGCCGTCTTTCCCCTGACCGGCCCCGACAGCGTCTCCGACGACGAACGCGACGCCCGCCGCACCGTCGCCTACCGGATCGCCGCGTACGAAGGCCTCTCCCACACCGTGCGCACCTCGGCCGCCGCCGCCCTCGAGGCGATCGATCACGCGCAGGACGCCGAGCGCACCCGCAAGGCGATGACGGCACTCGCCACCACCGTGTACCGGCAGCACACCCGCCGCTGACCCCGCCGACGGGCCCGAGGACCACGGAGCGTCGGGCCGATGCGGCCCCGGTGTGGGCGGGGCAGGGCGCCCATGGTCCGCCTGCCCGCCCCACCTCGCCGGCGCCCACCGGGAAACGCCCGGCGAGCATCGGCACGTCCCGTACCGCCCGAGCGCGCAGCCGCTGCCTCGGCCGGCCACCCGCTCCCTACGCCCCCGTCAGCCGCGCGCGCCGAACACCTGGGTCCACCACGGTCCGCCCGGACCCTCGTGGATGCCGACCCCGATCTCCTTGAACGAGCAGTTGAGGATGTTGGCACGGTGCCCCGGGCTGTCCATCCAGGACTTCATCACCGAGGCGGGCGTCTGCTGGCCGCGGGCTATGTTCTCGCCGTACGTGGTCCAGTCGTAGCCCGCGGCCGTGACGCGGTCGCCCGGGCCCTTGCCGTCCGGGCTGGTGTGGTCGAAGTAGCCGCGCGCCGCCATGTCGTCGGAGTGGCGCCGGGCAGCCGTGTCCAGCAGGCCGTTCTGGCCGACCGGTCCGCAACCGTTCCGGCCACGCTCGGAGTTCACGAGCGCGGTCACCTGCTGGGCGAACGACCCGGCCGGAGCCTCCTCGGTCCGCGCCGGCGCGGGTTCCGGCTCGGGGCGTGGGCGGGGCTTCGCCGGCTTCGGGCGCTCGGCGGGCGCCGTCCGGCTGGGTGACGGCTTCGGCGCCGCCTTCTTGCCCGGTGTGGCGGACGCCGATGCCGACGGGCTCGCGGAAGCGGAAGGCTTCCCCTTCGACGAGGTGGCGGGCGCGGCCGAAGGCGCGAGCGGCGTGCCGGACGGCTCCTCGGCGGCGGACTGGCTGCGCACCTCCTGGGCGCCGTCGCCGGGGCCCAGCAGTTTCAGCCCGGCCACCCCAGCCCCGGCGGCCAGCACCGCCACCGCCGCGGCGGCCGTCACCCTGCGCTGCCGCCTGCGCCGGGTGTGCCTCTCCTGCCGCCGACCGCCCGCGACGTCTCGGCCGCCGACCCCGGCCCCGGCCCCGGCACCGTTCGTCGTCCCGATCCCGGCCCCGGCACCGGCCCCGTTCCTGGCTTCCGCCGAGGTCGCGGCTCCCGGCGCGGATCCGGCCCCCGTGAGGACGAACGCGTCCCCGGCACCGGCCGGCAGCCCCGCAACGGCCCCGGTGAGCGCGGCGCCCACCGGCACCAGGCCCAGGCCGACCAGCAGGCTCTCCGCCGGCACCAGCCCCGCTCCGAGACCGGAGCAGACGGTGCACGCGCGGACGTGCCGGGCGATCCGCTTGCGCCACAGCGGGGACGGCATCCCGTCCCAGCCGGCCAGCGCGTCGTCCAGCAGCACACAGCGCGGGACCGCCGCCAGCGCACGTACGACGATCCGCGCCGTCTCCAGCTGGGCCTTCATGCGCTGCACGCGTACGGCGGTGTGCTGCGGTGACAGCTCCATGGCGGCGGCCACCTCCGCACGGGTCAGCTCGCCCGCCGCCTCCAGCCACCACAGCGACAGCAACGACCGGTCGCCGTCGTCCAGCCAGCGGGTGGCATCGGCGACCTCCCGCCGCTGCCCGGAGAGCCCCAACCGCAGGATCGTGAGGTCCACGAAGTCGGCCCCCGGATCGGCGACGTCGTACCCGTCGTGGAGGGCGGCGACGGACGCGGGGGCGAACCGGTGGTCGCGTATCCGGTTCATGGTGATCGCCACCAACCAGGACCGGAACTGCCGCGGATCCCGCAGCGAGCCGAGTCCGCCCAGCGCCCGGATCATCGTCTCCTGGACGACGTCGTCCACATCCGCGTGCCCGCTCAACGCCCGCCCGACGATGTTGTAGACGAGCGGCAGGTACGCAGAGACCAGTTCGTCCTGCGCCCGCTGGTCCCCGGACTGGGCCGCCTTGACCACCCGCACTGTACGTTCGTCGCTCACGTCTCGCCCTTCTCTCCCTCGAACAGCTGTCTGTCCGACACCTGGGAGACCGGGGGAAGAGCCGGGGATAACGAAAACTCACCGGAGACGCGGCTCACTTCGGTTGCGGGGCCGCTCTCGACGTGACAAAGCGGGCCGCACTCGAAGCGTCGAGTGCGGCCCGCGTCAGTGTTGAATGCCGGGGTGTCGTCTACCAGCGGTACCAGCGGCCACGCTTGCCGCCGGCGTCGGCCGAGCGCATGACGAAGCCCAGAAGCCACACCACCAGCACGATGACGGCGATCCACCACAGTGCCTTGAGCGCGAAGCCCGCGCCGAACAGGATCAGGGCGAGCAGAAGAACGAGAAGCAGGGGAACCATTGTTATCAACCTCCGCTCCGGCGTCTGCCCCGCCCCAACGCAGCCACACGTTCGAATTTATGCGTTTCTTATCCGCGGTCCGGGGAAGTTGCCGCCCACTCGGCGGGCCGGCAGGTCGGCGCACCGGGTACCCGGCCGGGCCGCTACCCGGTCCCGGCGGTGAGCGGCTCCTGACAGATGTCAGGGACGACGGCCTCCACTGCGTCACCAGGGTGCGACGAGCGGGAACGGCGTCTGCGTGCGGAGGCACGGCCCGGCGCCCCACCCCCCATCCGGTACGCATGACGACGCGGCGCGACGCGAACTCCCGGTGCTGTCCGGCAGGAAGCCGGACGAGCCGGCACCGCCCGCGTCGTCCCGACAGGAGGTATCCATCCATGCGCGCCCAGCGCTCAGTCCTCAGCACCATCAGCGTCCTGGCCTGGCTGCTGCTGGCCGCTCTCTCCGCCGCCCGGCCCAGGCCGCGTCCCCCTCGAACGGCGGCAGCGGCGGCCACGTTCGCATCGCGCCGCAGAAGACCGCCGAGACGGTCTCGGCCCGGTCCATGGCCGCGGCGTCACCGACAGTCTCGCCGGCCGTGAGCCACGTGTACGTTCCGCGCGGCGAGCAAGCCCATTGCCCCACCGGGTACCTCTGTGCCGGGGTCTGGGATCCCACGGTGGGCAAGAGCAAGGTCTTCTTCTACACCTGCAACAGGTACGCGCTGTACAACTGGAGCGGCGAGGGCTACCACACCAATGTCCAGACCGGCGGCGCCACCGCGTACTTCTACGGTGCGAGCGGCCAGGTTCCGGCAGCTCACCCGGCCATGAGCGGCAGTCGCGTGGACTGGAACCCCGTCTGGTCCATCCGCAACTGCTGACGCCGACCGAGCCGGCCCCGGCCCTGGGGCCGGCTCGGGACCTGTCGGCCCACCAGCAGGGTTCCGCGAGGTTGTCGGTAGCCACCCCCCTGGTTACGGCTCCGCCGCGACCAGGGCGTCCTGCGGTGGCGGCCGGTTCAGCCCCATAGGGCGAGCAGGGCGCCGCAGTAGGTGTCGACGCCCATCAGCGGCGGCGGTGGGAAGTCCGGCTGGACGGCGCGCACCTTGCGGGCCACGGCCGGGGACCATTCTCGCAGCGGAAGCCAGGCGGCGACATGCGCCTGCTCGCGGTCGGTGCCCGCGCGGCCGTTGCCGCCGACGTCGTGGCGGACGCGGGAACGCAGGCGGTGGCGCCGGACGACGTGGCTGGTGAACGTGGCCGCCACCGCACGCATGTCGCCACTGGTGAACACCGGGGGCAGCGTCGGGGTGTTGTGGTAGAGGCGCAGGAAGTCGATGTCGATCAGGGCGTGGGTGACGTCCTCGGGGACCGTGACGGGAGTGTAGGAGGGCCGGTAGAGGGAGCCGTCGTCGTCCGGTGAACCCGTGGCCGACCAGCCCTTGTACACCCGCCCGAAACTCGGCCAGTACGGCCATGTCGCCACACCGTTCCGCACGGTCAGATCACCGCGCAGCGCCCTCGCCATCGCGGCTGCCCTCTGCGTGAACTCCTCATCGCGTGTCACGACGGCCAGTTGGACGAGAGTGCGGCCCATGGCCAAGAACTCGTTGGTCGGCAGTTCGGCACCCGCGAAGGAGACAGGTTCGTCGGGCAGCCAGCGGTAGTGGCCGCGCCCGTCGCCGGTGGTCGCCCACTGCTCGTCATGGGCGCGGACGGCTGCGACGGCGGCGTCGAGGTAACCGTCCAGCCGGGCCCGGACGGATGGTGGTACCGCGGCGGGGTGCTCCCGGGCGAGGCGGACCAAGCCCGCCATCGGATAGGTGATCATCCCGGTTTGCGCGGCCAGCGCCACCATCGCGGGGCGCGGGGTGTAGGTGCCGGAGCGTATGTGCGGATGAGGCGTCGGGAGGAGGCGGGCGGTGACGCCGCTGCGCTGCTCGTACGCCGCGTAGAGCGCGCGGTCCGCACGACGGGAATCCGCGGGATCGAGGCTCAGCCCGTTGACCGTGAAGGCGTGGGTGCGCTTGGGCCCGGCGACCGTCAGCGCGAACCGGCCTTCCGGCTCCGGCTCCACGGTCACCCGCAGGTGACGTGTGTGCGGCGGACACACCCTCACTTCAAGGGCCGGGTGGCCCTCGGTGTCCGGGATGACGACAGAAGAGACAGTGAACTTGCCGGAGGTGCTCCACACAGGGCGGCTGCGGCCCCGGTGATCCTCGGTGTTCCGGACATCGTCGCGGGCTTCCATGACCTGGTCGACCAGCTCGGCGAGACGCTCGGCGTACCGGGGATCGCCGGTGCGCTCCGCGAGCATCAAGTATCCCTGCATCCGCCACGACGTGCCCCAGCCGATCACCCCCGCCTCGTTGTCGGCCGGAACCCCGGGGCCCGACACGCCGGTCAAGCCCTGCTCCACGGCGTGGAAGTAGCGCACCCCCGCACGGTGCAGACGTGATCCCGTTCTGCCCGGCACCTTCATACCGCCCCCTCGAATCGTTTCTTCCGCGCCGCCCGCCAGGAACAGGCCTGCTGCGGGCCCGGCGTTCGTCGCAACGCCGTCACACCGTGCTGGAGGGGGCTTCGAGCCCCGCTTTGAGATTGCGCAGGGTTGTCCGGATGTTCCGGCGCTGGAAGTCGGCGAAGGTGTGTCCGCGCGTGGCGACCCTGTCGAAGGCGTGGGCCACGAAGTCGGGCCAGGCGCGCCGGTCGTCCGTCCAGGTCTCCGTGACCTTCGTACCTTCGGGCACCGGGTCGAACCGGTACTCCCATGTGGCGATGGGTCCCCGCAGCCGTGGCCGCTTCAGGCCGATGGCGTGGACCCGGAACCGGAACAGCTCACCCGGATCGGCCGCGGTCACCGTGCACCGCGTGGTCCAGCGGAACGGGCCCCGCTTGTTGTGGCCGTCGAAGACCATGCCGACATGCGCAGGACCGTGCCCCTCACCCAGGGTGGCGCCCAGGTTCTCCGGGCTCCAGCGGCCCATCAGGGTCGGGTCGCAGACATGGTGGTACGCCCTCGACGGGCTCGTCGCGATGGTGATGCTGTCGGAAACGCTGAACGTACGAACCATGGGACTCCGATCCTCGGCGTACGACGGTAGCGCCCGCCTTCCGCCCCGCAGCCCCCGCCCCTCCCCGAGGCACCTCCGCCGCGGCGGCGGGCGGGACCCCACGCAGGCCGGGGCACCACCGACAAGGGCACGAGACCGGTCACAACAGGGGCCTGCGCATCGTGACGGGCACACGGCGGCGCAGTGCTTCGCTGACGATGTGTCAGTGTCCGGTTGGTTTCATTGACCGGCCACCCAGGGGAGGGGCACTTCGGTCGATGAAGGGTCGATGAAGGGAGGGGTACGTGCCCGCTGTCAGGGAGTACTTCAGGTCGGACGGTACGAGAGTGCGGGGGCATTGGCGTAACGCCGCAGGCGCAGGCCGCGAGTTGGCGGTGTTCGGCGCGATTGTCCTCGCGCTGATGGCGTTCGGCAGTAAGCCCGCCGCGACCCCACGCGCGGAACCGGGGCCGGGCCGGTTACCCCAGCCGCGGCCGTCCGCCGTCTATCCGGTCGAGTGGCCGGGCTGGGACAAGCCGTTGCCCAAGCCGACGCCGACGGTTTCCTACCCCATCGTCTTCCCGAAGAGCAGCGGCCGGTGAGCCGTCGGCCCCCCCCGCGCGGCGGACCCCGCCGCAGCCGCGCGCACCAACGCCCCGTTCCACCGGCAAGGCCGTCGGGTTCGCCGGTCACAGCGCGTGCAGCCGGCCGACCGCGCCGCGTCGGCGGAATCGGCAGGCGCGTCGAGACCCTGGTGGGAGCCGCTGCGTGGTGCCGCCTCTTCGCCGACCGGCAATCGCCGCCCGACGCGGTCCCGACGCGGTCCCGACGTGGTCCTGATGTGGCACACGCTCGGCCGTGCCGGCCGTCAGCCGCGCCGGTGCCGCACCTCGGTCACCCCACGAATCGCGAGTCCCCGTGTCGGCCGCTCACCGTGGGTGCGGCCGACGTGTCCGCCGGTCGCCGTTTGTCCGGCGCGCGGGAGGTTACTCGGTCCGGCATGGACCGATCATCGAAGCGTTATCGCACGAGCGTGGCGGCACGTCGGCTGCTGCCGTCGGCGGCCGGGCCCGGCCGTGTCCTCAGGGGCCTGGACCGCCTGGAGCGGTGGCCCGGCGCCGACCGGCTGATCAGCGCGGTGCAGTCGGCGGTCCACGCGGCTCCTCTGGGAGCGGGCCGTGACGTGCTGCACGGCCGCTGGCTGGGGCATCCGGTGCATCCCCTGATGGTGCAGGTACCCGTCGGGACGTGGCTGTCGGCCGCCGTACTCGACATGCTGCCCGGAAACCGCCGTGGCGCGCGGACCCTGATCGGCGCGGGCCTGCTGACGGCCGGCCCCGCAGCCGTGGCCGGGTGGATCGACTGGGCAGCGCTGCCCCGGGAGCAACAGCGTGTCGGGCTGGTCCACGCGGCCACCAACGTGACGGCCGTCGCCCTGTACGCGGCTTCCTTCGCCGCCAGGTCGCGCGGACGGGAGTGGCGGGGCAAGGCGCTGGGTATGGCAGGGCTGTCCGCGGTCGCCGTGGGTGGGGCGCTGGGCGGTCACCTCGCCTATCGGCAGGCGTCCGGAGCCAACCACGCCGAACAGGTGCCGCATGTGGTCGAGCCCGGATGGCACAGCGTCGGCGACGTCGCCGACTTCCCCGTCGGTCAGGCGGTGCGGCGCCATGTGGGCGAGGTGGCGGTCATGGTGGTCCGTGAGTCGGACAACGCCGTCCATGTCCTGGCCGACCGGTGCAGCCATATGGCCGGACCGCTGTCGGAGGGCGAGATCGCGGACGGGTGTGTGCGCTGTCCGTGGCACGGCAGTGTGTTCCGGCTGGCCGACGGCTGGAACGTACGGGGACCCGCCACGGCGCCCCAGCCGGCCTTCGACACCCGGATCACCGACGGCCGTGTGGACGTACGGCTCCGGCGCGACGCGGGGGCGGGGAAGGAAGGGACGGGGGAGGGCAGCGAGGCCGCCTGAGTCGTGACGCCTGGGCGAGAGGGCTCATGCGGTGATCCGCTCGATCCGGCCCGCCCGCATCTCGGCGGTCCGGTCGGCGAAGTGCCGTACCACGGCCATGTCGTGGCAGATGAAGAGGTAGCCGAGCCGGAGTCGTTCCTGAAGACCGGCGAGGAGGTTGAGGATCCCGGCGCGGACGGACGGATCCAGCGCGGAGACCGGCTCGTCGAGGACCAGCAGGGTGGGCTCGCTCGCCAGCGCGCGGGCGATCCCGGCGCGCTGGCACTGGCCGCCGGACAGTTCGTGCGGCAGCCGGTCGCCGTGTGCGGCGTCGTCGAGGCCGACCATGGTGAGCAGCTCGGCGACCCGGGCGGGACCGGTGACGGAGTCCCAGCGGCGCTGGACGCGCAGGGGTTCCGCGACGGCGTGGCGGATCGTGCGGCGCGGGCTGAGCGAACCGTACGGGTCCTGGAACACGGGCTGCATCGCCGGGCGCAGTGGCCGCAGCTCGCGCTCGCGGAGCCCGGTCAGCTCCCGGCCGTCGAACCAGACCTCACCGCTGTCGGGGCGCCGCAGCCGGAGCACGGCGGCGGCGGTGGACGACTTGCCGCACCCCGACGGGCCGACGAGGGCGAGGGTCTCCCCGGCCCGCACATCGAAGGAGACGTGGTCGACGGCGACGGTCGGCCCGTACCGCACGACGAGGTCGCGGACGTCGAGCAGGGCGTCGGTCATACGCGCTCCCGGAACAGCTCGGCGGCGGACGCGGGCACCGCGTCCCACCGGTGACAGGAGACCTCCCGGCCGTCCACGGACCGCGGCGCCGGACGCTCGGTGCGGCATCGGCCCTCGGTGAGCGGGCAGCGGGGCGCGAAGGCGCACCCGGCGGGCAGGGCGCCCAGCGGGGGTGGCGCGCCGCTGATCGCGGGGAGGCGCCGGCCGCGCTCCGTCGGGGTCAGCGAGGCGAGGAGCCCGGCGGTGTACGGGGCGCGGGGCCGGTCGAACACCCGGGCCACCGGTCCCGACTCGACATGGCCACCGGCGTACATCACCAGCACCCGGTCGGCGTGCTCGCGGACCGCCTCCAGGTCATGGGTGACGAGGACGAGCGCAGCGCCCGTGGCCTCCCGGTGTTCACCCAGCGCGTGCAGTACCTGGTGGCGCAGGTCCGGGTCGAGGGCGGTGGTGGGCTCGTCGGCGACGACGAGCTCGGGATCGTTGACCGTCGCCATGGCGATCACGGCGCGCTGCCGCATCCCGCCCGACAGCTCGTGCGGATACGCGCCGGTCCTGGCCGCCGGGATGCCGACGCGCTCCAGGGCCAGGGCGGCCTTGGCGCGCGCGTCCTTCCGGGACAGCCGCTGTACGGAGCGGACGGCCGCGGCCAGTTGGTCACCCACCGGGTGCACGGGCGACAGCGCGGACAGCGCGTCCTGCGGTACGAGCGCCATCCGCCGTCCCCACAGGGCCCGCAGGGTGTCCGGCCGGGCGCCGACCAGCTCCGTGGCCCCACCGGCCGTCCGCAACCGGATGCCGCCGCCCACGGTCGCGCCGCGCGGGCCCATGCCCAGCAGGGCCCGCGCGGTCAGGGACTTGCCGGCCCCGGACTCGCCGACGAGGGCGAGGACGTCACCCTCGGACACGTCGAAGGAGAGCCCGCGCACGGCCTCCGCGCCCCCGATGGCCACCCGCAGGCCGCGCACGGACAGCAGCGGCAGTGGTTGTGCCCGTGACGGCGGCTGTGGTCGTGGTGGCAGCAGCGGCTGTTGCTCAGCGGCCATGGGTAAGCGCCTTCCGGCTCGTCCTCGTGTACGCGGACAACGACACCGCCAGGCCTGCCAGCAGAGCCAGCGCCAGCGCGGGGGTCAGCGCCGCCCAGGGCGCGCGCTCCACATAGGCGCGCGACTCGTCCAGCAGCAGCCCCCACTCCGGCGCGGGCGGCTGCGCGCCGAGCCCCAGGAAACCCAGCGAGGCGAGGGCGAGGGTCATGCCGGGCAGACGCAGTACGGCATGGCGGGCGACCGGGGCCGCGACCGAGGGGAGGACATGCCGGCACAGGATCCAGCCGGGGGTCGCCCCCATCGCCTTCTGCGCGAGCAGGAAGCCCGACGCCCGTACCTCCTGGACCAGGGCCGCCGCATGCGCTGCCAGCGGCGGCCAGGAGATCAGCGCCACGGCGAGCGCGGCGCCGCCCGTCCCGGGGCCGAGGACGGCGGCGACGAGGATGCCGGCGACCACCGGCGGCAGTGCGTTGGCGATGTCGGCCAGGCCGGACGTCACGTTCGGTACGAAGCCGAGCACCACCGCCGCCAGCCAGCTGACCGCGCACACGGCGACCGCCGTGCCGACCGTGGCCGCCGCCCCGTGCCCGAGCCGGGCCAGTACGTCCCGCCCGAGGCCGTCCGCGCCCAGCGGGTGCGCCGGCGACGGCGGGGCGAGCCGGGCGGCCGTGTCCACGGTGTACGGGTCGCGCAGCAGCCCCCACCCGATGACGGCCGGCAGCACCACCGCCAGGACCACCGGTACGGCGGGGGCCACCCGCGCCGGCCGCACGGCGGGCAGCGTCAGGCCCGCGTCCCGCAGCCCCGGCCCGAGCAGCCGCCCGCGTACCAGCGCCGCGACCGCGCCGACGGCCAGGCCCAGCGCGAGCAGCGCCAGCACGGAGCCCTGGAGCAGCGGCAGGTCCTGGGACTTGGCCGCGCCCAGCGACGTACGCCCGATACCCGGCACCGCGAAGACCGTCTCGACGGCGACCGCGCCGCCCGTGAGCCCCACCGCGACCATCCCGAACTGCGGGACCAGCGGTGGCAGAACGCGTCGGAGCGCCGTCCGCGCGACGCGTACGCGCGAGACGCCGGCGCCGCGCCACAGCTCCACCCAGCGCTCGTCGAGCACGGCGGGCAGCGCGTCGGCGACCAGCCGCCCGAGCAGTCCGCCCGCCGGCACGCCCAGCGCGACGGCGGGCAGCACCAGATGCGCGGGCCCCTGCCAGCCGGACGTGGGCAGCCAGTCCAGCCACACCCCGGCGACGATCAACACCACCGTGGCCAGCAGGAATTCGGGCACGGCGGCCAGCATCGCGGCGAACGCGCCGGAGGTGCCCCGCCCGCGCACCAGGACCGGCGCGGCGAGGGCGACCGCCACGAGCAGGGCGACGGTGAGCGCGGCGCCCATCAGGCCCAGGGACACCTGGAGCCCGGCGCTCACGGAGGGCAGGACGTCGGTGCCGGACACCCACGAGGTGCCGAGGTCGCCCCTGGCCAGTCCGGCGGCCCAGCCGCCCAGCAGCGACAGGGGCCCGGCGCCCAGCCCGAGGTCGGCGCGGATGGCGTCCAGCGCCTCGGGCGTGGCCTCCTGTTCGGCGGACCGGGCGCGCAGCACGGTGAGCGCCGGATCCCGGCCGGACAGCCAGGGCAGCAGCCCGACGACCGCGAGGACGGCGGCGAGCGCGCCGGTCAGCCCGGCGCCTCGCGTCAGACGCGCCCTCACTTGACGTACGTGGCGGGGGTGACCAGCAGCCGCTCGCGCGGGTCGTGCTCGGCGCCCACGACACCGACGGCGTGGCCCTGGACGACCCGCTCGTGCAGCATCGGGATCGCGGCGTCGGTGGCGAGTACGGCGGCCTCGGCCGCCATGACGGCCTTCCGGCGCGCGTTGCCGGCCTTCGTCGCGGCGGCCTCGGTCAGGGCCTTGTCGACGCCGGGGTCGGCGAGCTGGGAGATGTTGAAGGAGCCCTGGGAGGCGAAGTCGCTGTAGAGGTACGCGGCGGGGTCGCCGGAGTCGAGGACGGTCGCCCGGGACAGGATGAACGCGTCGAACTCGCCGGCCAGCGCGTCGGATTCGATGTTCGCGTACTCGCGCACCTCCAGCTTCACCCTGAACCCGGCCTTCCCAAGCTGCTGCTGGAGGGTCTGGGCGACCTCGGGGAGCTCGGCCCGGTCGGTGAAGGTGCCGATGGTGAGCGCGGCGCCGTCCGGGTCGCCGGCCCTGGCCCGCGCCGGTTCGGGGCGCAGGGACGCGGCCCAGGGGAGGGCCGGTCCGAGGAGCCCCTCGGCCACGTCGGCCCGCCCCTCGTACACGCCCTCGACGATCTCCTTCGCGTCGATGGCCCGGCGGGCGGCGGCGCGGAGCCCGGCGTCCTTGAAAGGGCCCTTGGCGGTGTTGAGGTACAGCGTGTTGGTGCGCGGCATCGGCACCTCGGTGATCAGCCTTTGGTCGAGGAGCGCGGCCTGCGAGACCGGGACGGCCTCCACGATGTCGGCCTCGCCGCTGCGCAGCGCGGCGGCGCGGGCGGTGCCGTCCGGCACGAACGTCACGTCGATGCCGGGCGCCTTGGCCTTCGTACCCCAGTAGCCGTCGTACCGGTCGAGGGAGGCCGACGAGGCGCCGTTGACCTTGGTGAGCCGGAAGGCGCCGGTGCCGGTGCCGACGGGGCTGACGGTTCTTCCCCGGTACGCCCCCGCCGACAGGATCGACAACTGGGGTGAGCTGAGCCGCTGGGGGAGGAGCGGGTCGGGGGCGGCGGTGGTGACGGCGACGCTGTTGCCGGATGCGCTCACGCCGAGGTCGACGCCGTCGAGGATGCGCGGCTTGGGCGAGGCGGTGGCGGCCTTGGTGAGGGAGTGCGCGACGGCCCGGGGGGTGAGCGCGCTGCCGTCGTGGAAGGTGACACCGTCGCGGATGGTGAACGTCCACGTCCGCCCGGTCTGCCGCCACGCGGTCGCCAGGGACGGCCGGGCGTCGCCGTCGGCGTCGAGGGTGACGAGGGTTTCGGCGGTGGACCAGCGCGACAGCTTGAAGGCGTCGTCGGAGAGCGGGGAGAGCCCGGAGCGCGGCGGGTTCATCATGGCGACGCGTATGCGCTTTCCCGCCCCCGGGCCGTCGTCAAAACCGGTTCCGGCAGTGCCGCCGGGCGAGGTGAAACAGCCGGTGAGCAGGACGGACGCCGAGACCAGGGCGGCGATCGGCAGGAAGCGGGTGGGCAGGCGCACGGGAACCCTTCCGGGCGGACGGGAGCAGGTGGGGGAGGATGCGGGCTGACCGTAACATAATGACAATCGTGTTCAATAATTGGATGCCGATCACTCGGACCCGCACTGCGGGCACGGCACGGCCCGGATGGCTGCGGCGCCGGTGGAGCCGCTGTTGCCCGCAGCGCCGCAGCCGGTCCTCCCGACCGCCGGTCAGGTCGCCAGGTCGCCAGGTCGCCGCGCCGGCTGCTCGGGGCCGTCACCGCCCCCGGCGGCCGGTTTCATGACCTCGGCCCGTGCGAGTCGGCACCGTTCTTCGATCGCAGGCATGTTGTGGCGGATGCCGGGCACCAGTGACCTGCTCGGACGGCTGTCCCCCCGGCCCACACCGAGCCCTTCGGGCCCCGCCGTCCCCATCCCCCTGGGACGGCGGGGCCCGCCCTCATTGCCGACCACGCCGTCTTCTCACGGCATACGGCACAGGGCGCACGGCTCCGTCCGGTGCCGGCCATGTGCGGCCCGCCTCCCGCTCCGACCGGCGCGCACGTCACCCTCATGCCTGCGCCTGAGGGAGGAGAAGCGGGGTATCCGGTGGACCCGAATCAGTTTCCCGCACTCCCAGAAGGAGCCACCATGAAGACCGGCGCCGCCACCACGACCACGGATGTCGTCGAGATCATCCTGCGGGACCACCGCAAGATGGAGGAGCTGTTCCGGACGATGCGCAACGTCCAGGCGGACCGATCCGGTGCGCTCCGGGAATTCGCCGCACTTCTCGTGGCCCACGCCACGGCCGAGGAGAGCGAGGTCTACCCGGCGCTGAGGCGCTACAAGAACGTGGACAACGAGGACGTCGAGCACAGCGTGCACGAACACACCGAGGGCAACGAGGCACTCCTCGCCCTGCTCGAAGTGGAGGACACCACCTCCGAGGAGTGGGACGAGAAGCTCGAAGAGCTCGTCACGGCGGTCAACCACCACGCCGACGAGGAAGAGCGGACGCTGCTCAACGACGCGCGGGAGAACGTCGCGGCCGAACGCCGCGCCGAACTCGGCGCCGCGTTCGAGGAGGCCCGGGCGAAGCAACTGGCCGCCGACTGCGGCAGCCTGGCCAATGTGCGCCGGCTGGTGGAGTCCCGCTGACCGCTCCGACCCGGCGACGCGGATGACGGGTGCATGCCCCCGGCGGTCGCGGGCATCCGAACGGTACTTCCGTAGCAGGCGGCTCCCACGGCGTGGAGCCGACGAGACAGGGGGGTGCCCCATGACAGGCGCGACAGTTCTCGAACGGTTCCCGGCCGGCGGGCCGCGCGGAAGCCGGCCCGCCGAGGAGTACGCGGCCCGGCGCCGGGAGGAAGGGCAGCCGGCCCAGGTCGTCATGGACCTGCGGCTGGATGCCTTCCTGGTGGTGGTCGCGGAACAGGACACAGCGGAAACCGCGGCCTGAGTACGGCCGGCGCGGGGGCGGCCTGCCCGGACGGCCAACGACGCGCTCGCGACCGCGGACACCGTCCTCGTACGGCCGCCGCGCCGGCACCCGGCACACGCAGCCGCAGGCGATCGCATCCGGATCGCGGCGGACGCCACGCCACCCGACACGAACGGCCCCGCCACAGCGGCGCCTCACGGCCGCGTCGCAGGGGCCGACGAAGCGGGCCGACTCGCTTTCCGCTTGCCCACGACCGTGGGGGCCCGTCCTGCGCGCGCTGCCGCTCGGTGGCTCGGGAGACGAGCGGGCCGTGGGCGGTGTTCAGGGCACGTCGGGAGCATGGGCATGCGCCTGCTCGGCGGTGGCTTCCTGAGCGGGCAGATGCTCCGGCCGCCCTGCCCGGTCGGTGACGAAGTAGTCGGCGTCCCGGGGACGGCCCTGAGCGCCCGTCCGGGGCCGTGAGGCGGGTTCCAGGTGGGGGATGTGCTTCGAGCAGTGCACATAGGCCTCCTCCACCGTGAGGTGGACCCACAACTCCGGGCGTCGACCGGGAGCGGGGTCATGGGGGAGGTGCGGGTACATCCGCCGCTGCTCGGCGTCGGTGTGCAGCCGGGCCGCCCCGTTGACGTGGAGGCCTATGTGATGGTCGGTGAAGTCGATGAACAGCAGGCCGAGATGCGGATTCTCCATGATGTTGCCCGCGCTCGCCATGACGCCGTTCCCGCGGTACTCGGGGTAGGAGACCGTGCGGTCGTCCAGGTCGACGACGAACCCTGGCGGACCTGACCGGAAGCTGACGTCGCAGGTGCCGTCGGCACCCGCCGTGGAGAGGAAGACCATGGCCTGGCGGCGTATGAAGTGACGCATCTCAGGAGTGAGGAACGTCCGCACCTGGCGGTCGTAGAATCCCGCGGCCCTCTGTGCGGTGCCGAGGCGCTCTTGCAGAAGGCGTTCACCGTGGGTCGCCGAGATGGGGTGAGGGTTCACTTCGGGCCGGTCTCTTCCTGTCGGGCGTACGAGGGCTCCGCAAAGGAGCTCAGGACGGGAACGTCCAGGGGATCGTGGTGAATCCTCGACGGCGGGACGCCGCGTGCGGCCAGCACCCGGGCCGCGGCAGTGACCATGGGCGAGGGACCGCTGAGGAACACCTCGTGTCTGTCCCAGGGACCGTACTGTGCGATGACCTCGGGCAGCGACCCCTCGGTGCCGGCGATGTGCTGATGGGACACGGCGGCCCGCACCGTGAGCCAGTGGTGCCGCTGCGACATGCGCAGCATGTCATCCAGTCCGTAGAGCTCTTGCGCGGTGCGGGCGCCGATGAACAGATCCACGCAGCGCTCGGTACGCGTACGGGCGAGCTGCTCGATCAGTGCCTTGATGGGCGCCAGGCCCGTGCCCCCGGCCACACACAGCACGTCGAGAGGCGACTGCGGGTCCACCACCATCTCGCCCTCGGGCGGACCGAGGTGCAGCAGGTCGCCCACCTTCGCCTCGTGGACCAGTGCGTCGCTGACCTGACCACCGGGCACGGCCCGTACGTGGAAGGTGAGCGTGGAGTCCGGCCGCGGCGCGTGGGCGGGGGAGTAGTGCCGCCACATCTTGGGCCGCCGTGGGGTCTCCACGCTCACGTACTGGCCGGCGGCGTAGGGATAGGGGCGGTCGGGGCTCACGGTGATCGCGGCCAGCCGGCGCCCCAGGAGGCGGTGTCCGGTCACCCGCGCGGTCCACACGGCGGGGCGCAGCCGGGCGTCGTCGTCGGCGGCGAGCATCATGGTGCGGGAGGCAGCGGCGTACGCGCGCTGCCAGGCACCGGCGAGCTCCGCACTCCAGGCCGGGCCGGCGAATCGGGCCAGGGCATCGAGGAGGCATTCCCCGACAGCCGCGTAGTGCGTGTGATGGGTGCCGAACTTGCGGTGGTCGCGGCCCAGCCTCGAGCAGAATCGCACGAGGTGGTCGGGGTGGTCGACGAGGTCGACGATGCGCAGCAGCGCACGCAGCAGACGGTCACGCTGGACGTCCATGTCGCGGGGGAAGAGGCCACGAACCTCCGGATGGCGCATGAAGAGGATGGCGTAGAAGTACACCGCCATCTCTTCCGCCTGCGCTTCGATGACCGTGAGGCCGGCGCGTATCAGCGCGGCGTCCTCGGGAGCCAGCGCGCCGGGCAACGCAGGGCCGGGGGGATAGCGGCCGCCGAAGGGGGACTCGACGGCTTCGGCTGCCCGCGGGGAGTGCGGTGACGGCGCAGGGCCGGATCTTCGTGCCCGGAACCTCACCGCGCGACCCGCTTGCCGGCCCCTATGTGCGCAGGAAACCCTCTACGCCGGAACCCCGCGCGCCTGTTCATGCCGTTCGTCCTCTGTGGTGGCTCGACTGCTGTACCGGATGGCCCGCGAATGGGGCGAATTAAACTATTGCGCGCTGGCAATACTTTATATTGATAATCCATCGTGGCGGCCCTGGCAAGGGATGCCGGCCAGGGAGCACGCCTCGCGCGCCCGGCGAGCGAACTGAGCTCCCCACGCCGCAGCGCGTGCATCGATGTGCGGCTGTCCCGGAGGTCAGGACGGTTCGCGCACGTCAGAACTCCGTGTCGATACCGGTGACCGCTGCCGGCCCGGTGGGCGCCTCGTCCTCCGTGTAGCCGGCTTCGCGCAGCGCGGCGGTCGCCGCCCGCCTGGCGATCTCCTCCGCGCCGTGGCTGTCATCAGCCTCCACCTCCAGTCGGACACTGAAGGTGCCATTGTCGTTGACGGTCAGCACATCGAGGTCCTCGGCCCGCCCCAACGACGTATGCCGCGGGTCGGCGGGGCGCAGGTGCCGCACCAGGGTGGAGCGCGCGCTGTCGTCCAGCTCACGCAGGAACGTGCCCGGAATCGTGATGACGTAGGTGGTCACATGCTCTCCTCGGTTCAGCGGACGGATGACGGATACCTGCTTCGTGTCTTGCATACAGTGACCTGCCCCACCCACGGCGCGACGAACACGCGCACCACCGGTCCGGCGAAGCCCCGCCCGTTCGTGACGGCGACAGCGCCGGAGGCCCGGCCCCGTGCGCGCCTCCGTCACGCCGAGCGGGTACCGTTCGCCACCTACCGATGCGGCGGCCTGCAAGGGAGCAACCCGATGACGATCACGGCTCGTGCCACGGTGCAGCATGAAGACGCGCGCGTGCGGGTCACACGCTGGGACTTCGAGCCGGGAACCGGCACAGGCCGCCACGTCCACGGACACGACTACGTCGTCGTGCCGCTCACCGACGGCCTGACCAAGATCGTGACTCCCGACGGGACGGAGAACCTGTCCCGGCTGAGGGCGGGGGAGTCGTACGCGCGCCCCGCAGGCGCGGAGCACGAGGTCATCAACGCGGGCGACTCCCGGCTGGCGTTCGTCGAGATCGAGCTCAAGGAGCCCGCGGCGCAGGCACCGGCCGCCTCCTGACGTACGCACACGCCGAATGGCAGGGCGGGCGCCGATCCCGCAGGGCAGGGCCTTCCGAGCGCCGTCCCGGAACCCGGCGGGCGCCCTGCGGGATCGTGAGCGGCGGACCGCAGGCCGCGGACCGCGTATCCGCGGCCGGAACGAGGGAGATCCCCGGGCCGCGAGGCCCGGGGATCCCGCAAGCAGGTGCCTGCCGCGCCCTGCCGCTGTGCCCTGTTGTTCCCTTACGCCGTGCGTCGGCTGAAGACCCGCAGGCGACCGCGGGTGGTCTCTCGACCCTCCGTGCCGGCGCGGATGTCCTGGACCCTGTCCATTTCAGCCCATCCGGCACCAGCAGAGGCGTTCACCGGCTCGCGCGCCCCGTCCAGGCCGAAGTGCCGGAACAGCTCCCGCTCTTCGGCCACGGACAGCGTTTCACCGCCGACACCGGGCGCCTGCTTGATTTTGGTCGCAGCGAACGGGACCTGCAGGCGACCGCCGGACACCACGGCATCCTGCAAGGGGACAAACGCGTCGCCGAAACCGGCGGAATTGCCCCGTACGCGCACCCACTCAGGCCTGCCGGTGGTGTCATCCACCAACACGTAGGCCACGGTCCCGACATCGACGCCGTCCGCCGACCACACCGTCCGCCCGTCCAGGGCAGCCAACTGCTCCTGCGGAATCACCATTGCTCCTCACTGCCCTGCCGCGCCTGTCCTCCTGCGCGTTTCCCGAGCCTCCCCCGGTAAACAGCGCACGGGCGACCACGGGCGACCACGGGTGACCGCGGGCGTCAGCGGTCGCGCCGGGCCGGTCGGTTGCGTGATCGTGCCGGGGTGGCGGTGTCGCCGGCCCGAATCGGGATATGGGTATACGGGAAGCGGGCGAAGAGCCGATGAGCGCGATGGGGGGTGGCTTGGGTGCGTGGTGACAGTGCGGCTCCCATGGAGACGGCAAGATCACGCCGGGCCGTCGAGCCGAAGGCGGGACAGCCGAAAGCAGCACAGGGGAAGGCAGGGCAGGGGAGGGCAGGACAGGGCATTCCCGCGCCGGCCGGGTCGGCGAGTGGGCGGTCGGCGTCCAGGGTCTACGTCGAACTCGAGGACGCCATCGGCCCGGCGAGGGATTTCGCGGCAACGTTTCTGCGGACGAAGGCCGCCGAGGGGATGGAGATCGGGCCGCGCACGGTCGACGACGCCCGGCTGGTGGTCAGCGAACTCGTCACGAACGCTGTCAGGCATGCCTCGGGCCCCTGCCGGGTCGACCTGCGGATCGCGGGCGGGATACTCGAGATCGCCGTATCCGACGCTTCGGAGTTCGCCCCCATCCCCCGGCCCCCCGACCCGCGGCGCGTCGGGCAGCATGGGCTGGAAATCGTCCTGGCCCTATGCGTCGGCGTGGACATCGAGCCGTTGCCCTCGGGTAAGCGGGTGCGGGCCCGCCTCGCCCTGCGGTGACACGCGGCGCCGACGGCGGGGACGCGACCGCTGGAGTCGCCGGTGACGGTGGCGCTCCTCACACGCATCGGTGACGGGGCACTCTGCACGCTCGACCGCGTGGCGGGCCGAGCGGCTCGGGACCGCCCCGGCCCGCGACGCGTCCCGGCGGTGTGGAACGCTTCGCCCGGGGAACGTGGAGCCTCGTCAGTACGCGACGCGTATCCCGAGGCCGCCCAGCCCGGTGGCCGAGGACCGTACAGCACCCCGGAGCCCGGAGAGCCAGCATGAGTGTCAGCGAACCCGAAAGACCCGGTGCCGTGGCGCTCGCCGAGGCGGCGACCCCGACCGGCCACCAGCGCAAGCAGCGCCTGCGGCGTCGGCTGGAGCGGCTGATCGGGGTTGCGGCCACCGAAGGCAACGCCCTGCTCCCCCTGCGCAACGGCGATGAGATCTTCCCCGCGATGCTGAGCGCCATCCGCAGCGCCGAGCACACCATCGACATGATGACCTTCGTCTACTGGCGTGGGGAGATAGCCCGTGAGTTCGCCACCGCCCTCGCCGACCGGGCGCGGGCCGGCGTGCGCGTGCGGCTGTTGCTCGATGGCTTCGGTGCCCGGCGGATAGAGACCGATCTTCTTGAGTCGATGGACGCAGCAGGCGTGCACGTGGCCTGGTTCCGCAAGCCGTTGTGGCTCTCCCCCTTCAAGCAGAACCACCGCTGCCATCGCAAAGCTCTGATCATCGACGAGCACACCGCCTTCACCGGCGGTGTCGGCATTGCCCGGGAGTGGTGCGGTAACGCGGCGAACCCGGGCGAGTGGCGCGACACCCACGTCCAGGTCCGCGGGCCCGCCGTCGACGGGATAGCCGCGGCGTTCGCCCAGAACTGGGCCGAATGCCACTCCGAGCTCTTCGACGAGCGGGACCGGTTCACCGAACACGCCCAGCACGGCAACGCCATCGTCCAGGTCGTGCGCGGCTCCGCCAGCATCGGCTGGCAGGACATGCAGACTCTCATCCGCATCATGCTCACCTCCGCGGAGAAGCGCTTCCGCCTGGCCACCGCCTACTTCGCTCCGGACAAGTACTTCGTCGAGCTGCTGTGCGCCACCGCCCGCCGCGGCGTCACCGTCGAAATACTGCTGCCCGGTCGGCACACCGACCAGCGGGCCAGCCAACTGGCCGGCCAGCGCCACTACAGCGATCTGCTCGCGGCAGGCGTCGACATCCGCCAGTACCAGCCGACGATGATGCACGCCAAGATCATTACCGTGGACGAGGTCGCCTCCCTGATCGGCTCGACCAACTTCAACCGCCGGTCCATGGACCACGACGAAGAAGTCATGCTCGCCGTACTCGACGAGGCCTTCACCGCCACCCTCGACCAGCACTTCGACGAAGACCTCACCCGCAGCGAGCCCGTCACCCTCACCCGGTGGAGGAACCGTCCCGCCCTCCAGCGCGCCCTCGAAGCGGCAACCAGCCCCATCCGGCGCTTCCTCTGACGACCCCCGTGATCACGGGGCTTCGGACACCACTGGGCTACTGGGCTACCGGGGCTCCGGCAGCCGAGCGGCCCTCGGAGAACAGCCTTCCCGCCCCGGTCCGGGCCCGTGCGCGGCCGCCGTGAGCGCCGCACCCACTCAGGCGGACCCGACGGACGCGGTCGCACCGCCGTCGGGCGCGCACGGCTCCGGCTCGGTGTCCTCGATGGCGAGGCGGAAGCCGGTCAGGCCGGTGGCGAGGGCGGCGCGCTGTGCGGGTGGCATGGCGGAGATGACGTCGAGCAGTGCG
>NZ_JBEXQK010000027.1:0-79065 GCF_040612535.1 Streptomyces sp. NPDC006368 | reverse complement strand
GCGCCGATGGTACTGCAGGGGGGACCCTGTGGGAGAGTAGGACACCGCCGAACAATTATTGTGGGAGAGCCCCGCACCTTCTGGTGCGGGGCTTTTCTGCGTTCACGGTACGAGGGGCCGCGCGCAGGGAAATGCGTTGCCGAGTGCGGGGTGGCGCGACCAGGATCGGGGGATGGAACACGTGATACGACCCGTCCGAGCCGACGAGTGGCGCAAGGCACGCGAGATCCGGCTCGCCGCCCTCCAGGACCCCGCCGCGCCCCTTGCCTTCCTCGATACGTACGAGGCTGCTGCGGCCCGGCCGGACGCGCATTGGCAGGAGCGGACCGCCGGTGCGTCGGACGGGAGCGACAGCGCCCGCCAGTTCGTGGCCGAGGCGCCGGACGGGGCGTGGGCGGGCACGGTGACCGTGCGCGTGGAGCGGCCGGGTGCGGACATCCGCTTCGGTGAGGCGCCGGCGGTCGACCAGACGCACGTCATCGGAGTGTACGTACGGCCCGAGGAGCGCGGTGCCGGGCTGGCGGAGGCGCTGTTCCGGGCCGCGGTGGAGTGGTCGTGGTCGCTGGAAGGGGCGCCGATTCAGCGAGTACGGCTCTACGTGCACGAGCGGAACGCGAGAGCGGAGGCCTTTTACCGGAAGGCCGGCTTCGTGCCGACCGGGGCAAGCCTGCCCGTGGAGGGGGACGACAGCGGTGCGCGGGAGCTGGAGTACGAGGTGCGGCGCCCCGTCACGGTGTGAGGGGCCGCTCCGGCCAGCGGGCACGGCCCTGTTCGACGGAGCGGAGCAGGGCGAGCGTGGGGAGGCCCGTCCCGTGGCCGTCCGTCAGGAGCTGGGGCAGCGCGGGGAGGGGGGCCACGGCGGCGATGTCGTCGAGCACCAGGGTGAGTGGTGGGTCGAGCCGACCGTCGGATGACCGTGCGGCCATGCGGCGGCCGTGCTCGACCACGTGCGAGGCGAGCGCGGTGAGAAGGGGCATCGCGCCCGGCTGGGTGCGGGGATCCTCGATGGATTCCCCCACCACATAAAGGGTGCCCCCTTCATCGATAAAAGATTCCAAGGTCAGCGAATCAGTTCGATGAGCTGTGCACGCCTCCCGGATGTGGACCGAGGAAAGGGACGACAGCGCCCGTACGGCCAACTCCTGGGCCATCTCACGGCGTTCCGGATAGGCGGTCAGCGCCGACTCCAGGAGGCCGGCGTGGCTGTTGGTTGCCTTGGGGTGCGTGCGCAGGATGCGTACGGGTTCGTGGGCGCCGTTGTTCTGCGCCCAGCGGTGGAGCTGCTTGAAGGGGCGCCCGTCGACGGCCGCCGCGTGCAGCCAGCAGCGCATGAGCGTTTCCGCGGTGTCGGCGACGGCCGCGTCCAGCCTGGCCGGGGGGCGTACGGGTGCCAGCAGCGCGGTGGCGCGCGCGGCGGCCGTGGCGGTGTCCTCGCACCCGGCGGTGGGCGACCAGTGGAGCCGGTCGGGCGTGTCGCACAGGTGGCCGGGGTCGTAGACGAGGACGGGGCCCAGTTTCGCGCGCGCGTCCTTGGTGGCGGCCCACAGGGTGGGGTCGGAGGTGACGACCAGGGCGGCGCCTTCGGCGTCATGGATGGCCTGGAGGGCGGTGGGGCGGCGCGCGGAGGGGGCGCCGTAGAGGACGCGGGGACCGGCGGCGCGGGGGGTGGGGATCGGGGCTGTGGTGGCGGAGAAGGCGGTGTCAGGCACCGTGGGCGCCGGCGAGGCGGCGGGACGGGCCGCGACGCCCGGCCCCTGGGCGGGCTCCGGCGCGGGTTCCCATACGAGACCGGGCTCGGGCTCGGGCTCACGTACGAGACTGGGCTCGGGGCCGCGTACGGCCGCTTCCCCCTCGTACGAGGAGCCTGGCGCCGTGCGTGCCGTGCGCGGCGTGCCCTTGCCGCGGCCTTGGGCGCCGTCGTACGCGTACGACGGCCGCATCACGGCCGCATCCCGCCGTGCGGCTCGGACCGCGCGCCAGCGGGCGACCGTTCCCAGGACGAAGACCGTCAGCACCACCAGGACCATCAGTTCGCCGAGGAACAGGCCCCAGAACAGCCCGTACCCCGACAGCCGGCCCGCCGGGGTGCCCGGCCACGCGCCCGCCAGGTCGTGCGGCTGCGACGCCAGGCTCCGTATCGCGAGCGGCGTACGCCCGAACGTCACCCCGTCCGGCCATGCCCCGTGCGCGAAGAGCCCCGCGAGTCCGGTCGCCGTCCACACCAGTACGGTCACGCCCAGCAGGAACCCCAGCAGCCCCACCAGCAGACCGTCGGGGATGCCGCGCTCCTCAGTCCTGCGGTCCATGGGTCACGCCACCGTCGACTGTGAGGACTCGTTCATCTGCCGTTCGATGAGAGCCGCGCGCTGCTCCGCCTCCCACTCCGCGGCCTGGATGTCATCCGGTACGGACGACGATTCGGTCATCGCGCGGTCC
Organism: Streptomyces sp. NPDC006368; assembly: GCF_040612535.1. Lineage (NCBI taxonomy): Bacteria > Bacillati > Actinomycetota > Actinomycetes > Kitasatosporales > Streptomycetaceae > Streptomyces > Streptomyces sp. NPDC006368. Next base: position 76,629 of record NZ_JBEXQK010000027.1, on the reverse strand, counting down.
GTGTAGACCAGCGGCCGTTCCGCCTCTGTGACCAGGTGTTTGACCACCTGCACATTGCCGTTGACGTCCCATACCGCGATGCCGGGCGTGAGCGTCGGGATGATTTCGACCGCCCACCGGGGCAGGCCGAGGACCCGGCCCGTCGCCCGTGCCTCGTCGGCCTTCTGGGCGTAGATCGTGCGGGTGGACGCCATTTTCAGGATGGCCGCCGCCTCGCGCGCCGCCGCCCCGTCGACGACGTCCGAGAGATGGTGCACGACGGCCACGAAGGACAGGCCGAGCCGCCGCCCGAACTTCAGCAGCCGCTGGAACAGCTGTGCCACGAAGGGGCTGTTGATGATGTGCCACGCCTCCTCCACCAGGAAGATGCGCTTCTTGCGGTCCGGCCGGATCCAGGTGTGCTCCAGCCACACACCCACGATGGCCATCAGGATCGGCATGGCGATCGAGTTGCGGTCGATGTGGGAGAGGTCGAAGACGATCAGCGGCGCGTCGAGGTCGATGCCGATGGTCGTCGGTCCGTCGAACATGCCGCGCAGGTCACCGTCGACGAGCCGGTCCAGCACCAGGGCGACGTCCAGTCCCCATGCCCGTACGTCATCGAGGGCGACGTTCATCGCCGCCGCGGACTCCGGCTCCGGGTGGCGCAGCTGCTCGACGATGTCGGACAGCACGGGCTGCCGGTCGGTGATGGCGCCGTTCACGTACGCGTGCGCGACCTTCAGCGCGAAGCCGGACCGCTCGTCCAGCCCGTGCCCCATGGCGACCTCGATGATCGTGCGGAGCAGGGCGAGCTGGCCGGTGGTGGTGATGGACGGATCGAGCGGGTTGAGGCGGATGCCGTCGTCCAGTGCGGCCATCGGGTCGAGCCGGATGGGGGTTATCCCCAGCTGCTGGGCGATCAGGTTCCACTCGCCGACGCCGTCCTCGCCCTGTGCGTCGAGGACGACGACCTGCCGGTCGCGGAAGCGGAGCTGGCGCAGGACGTAGGTCTTCTCCAGCGCCGACTTGCCGTTGCCGGACTCGCCGAGCACCAGCCAGTGGGGGGCGGGGAGCTGCTGCCCGTACAGCTGGAAGGGGTCGTAGATGTACCCCTTGCCGCTGTAGACCTCGCGGCCGATGATCACGCCGGAGTCGCCGAGGCCGGGCGCGGCGGTCGGCAGGTAGACGGCCTGGGCCTGGCCCGTCGACGTACGCACGGGCAGGCGGGTCGTCTCGACCTTCCCGAACAGGAAGGAGGTGAAGGCATCGGTGAGGACGGACAGTGGATCTCGCATCACTCAGGCCCCTATCGGCGGATGCCGGTCGCGAACGGCAAGGTGTTCACAAAGGCCCGGTGGTGTTCGCGGTCACACCACTCCAGCTTCAGATACGACTTGCCGGCCGAGGCCCTGATCGTCCGCTTGTCCCTGGCCAGTGCTTCGGGCGTACGAGACGACACAGTGATGTACCCGACGAGATTCACCCCTGCCGCGCCGCTCGCGAGATCTTCACCCCGCTGGTCGAGCCGGCCGTGCGCGGCGATGTCGCGTGGGTCGACGGTGCGGTTCATCTTGGCGGCGCGGCTGGCCTCCGCCTCGTCGTTCGTCTTCTCCGTCAGCATTCGCTCGATGGCGACCTCGGTCGGTTCGAGGTCCATGCAGACGGCGACCGTGCGGATGACGTCGGGGGTGTGGACGAGGAGCGGGGCGAGGAAGTTGACGCCGACGGGTGTCATCGGCCATTCCTTCACCCAGGCCGTGGCGTGGCACCAGGGCGCGCGGGTGGACGACTCGCGGGTCTTGGCCTGGAGGTAGGTCGGTTCGACGGCGTCGAGCTCGGCGGGCCACGCGTTCCGCTTCGTCATCGCCTGGATGTGGTCGATGGGGTGGTCCGGGTCGTACATGGAGTGCACGAGGGACGCGAGGCGGGACTGGCCGAGGGGCTGGCGCACCCGGATGTCGGCCTCGGCGAGCCGGGCGCAGATGTCGGTGAGCTCGCGGGCCATGACGACGGCCAGGCCCGCGTCCTTGTCGAGCTTTCTGCCGCCGGACGCCTGGCGGGCGGCGCGGGCCATGGCGTGGGCCTCGGCGGCCAGTTCGCGGGTGTAGTGCATGCAGGCGACGAGGTACGCGCGGTGCTGTTCGCTGCTGGTCGAGACCATGGACTGGAGCTGGTCGTAGGACTCCCGGAGCCAGGCGGGGCTCCTGGGGTCGCCGCGCTGGGCGACGTCCTTGGCGTGGGCGTCGGGGTCGGCGGGGAGGGTACGGGCCAGCATCTGAAGGCGGGTCACGAAGCCGTCGCCGTTGGCGACATGCTTGAGCAGGGTGCCGAATCGGTCCACCAGGGCTTCCTGGTCCTCGCTGTCGCGCAGGCCGACGCCGGGGCCCTCGATCTCGATGGCGGCGGTGACGGTGCGGCGGTCGGCGTGGAGGAGGACGGCGATCTCGTCGGGTCCGAAGGGCGCGGACAGCCAGTTGATACGGCCGATGCCGGGCGGCGGGCCGACCTCGAACTCCCGGCCGTCGAGCGTGGTGCCGGCCTCCATGGCGCTGGAGCGGTAGGTGGTGCCCCGGCGGAGGGTGCGCTTGTAGCTGCGGTTGATCTCGAACCACTTGTAGAACGTGCGGTGCTTGTAGGGCACGTACACGGCGGCGAGCGCGAGCAGTGGGAAGCCCATGAGCAGCACGATGCGCAGGGACAGGACGGGGACGAGCAGCCCGCTCATCATGCCGAGGAACGCGCCGGCGATGATCAGCGCGATCTCGCCGGTCTCGCGGTTCTTGCCGACGATCGCGTTCGGCCGGGCCCGGCCGATGAGATACGTACGGCGGGGCGTGATCGGTTGGGACTGGGTCGTCAACGCCCTCCACCTCCTGTGCTCTTGCGGTTGCTGTGGGGTGTGCCCGTGGTCGGGCCGGAGCTGGGACTACGCGGCGCGGGCGGGGGCGCGGCGGAGGGGACGGTTCCGCCGCCTTGGGGCGTACGGGTGCTGTGGGCGGCGACGCCTCCGGTGACGCCCCCGGCGGCCGGCCGGGCCTCCCCGCCGCCTCCGGACTGCTGGTGGCTGCGGCTGCTGTGGGTCTTGATGCCCTGGGAGACGAGGGCGGCGGGGGAGGAGATGACGGCGGCGGCCTGGGCGCCGTCGGTGGCCTGCTTGCGGTTCGTACGGGCGGAGGCGATCTCGTCACCGAAGCCGGGGACGAACCGGTAGATCATCGCCGACGCGAAGATGGCGAGCAGGATGATGGCGAGGCCGGACACGACGGCGGAGAAGGCGTTGGGCCCGTCGTCGGCGGACAGGGCCCCGGCGAGGCCGAGGACGATGACGATGACCGGTTTGACGAGGATCACCGCGATCATGATCCCGGCCCAGCGGCGTACGTGGCCCCACATGTTCTTGTCGACGAGCCCGGCGTACACGACGGTGCCGAGGAGCGCGCCGACGTAGAGCAGGGCGGCGCGGATGACGAGCTCCAGCCAGAGGATGCCGGCGGCGAGGATCGACACCAGGGACACCACGATCAGCATGATCGGCCCGCCGCCGATGTCGTCGCCCTTCTTGAGCGCCTCGGAGAACGACCCGAAGAACACGTCGGTCTGGCCGCCGGTGCCCTGGGCGATGACCTCGGTGACGCCGTCGGTCGCGGAGACGACCGTGTAGAGGATGAGCGGCGTGAACGCGGACGCCAGGACGGTGAGCCACAGGAACCCGATCGCCTCGGAGAGGGCGGTGGCGAGCGGCACGCCGCGGATGGCGCGCTTGGCGACCGCCAGGAGCCACAGGACGAGGGTCAGGATGGTCGAGGCGGCGAAGACGACCGCGTACTGCTTGAGGAACGTGGGGTTGGTGAAGTCCACCTCGGCGGTGTTCTTCACGGCCTCGCTGAGCTTGGTGACGATCCACGACGCGGCGTCGGCGCAGCCGCGCGCGAGCGACCCGAGGGGGTCGAGCGCGTCGGTGGGGGTGGTGGGGGTGGAGCGGTTACTGCCGCGGGGGTCGTCCGATTCGCACAGGTCCCGCGCGGCACCGACGATGAGGTCGCATTTGTCCTTGTTGGACGGCGAGGGTGACGGAGTAGGAGGCGGGGTCGGTGCCGCGTACGCGCGGGACGCGCCCAGGGCCATGGCCACCTGCACGGTGGCCAGGACCGAGGTGACACCCAGCGCTCGGCGCGGGTTACCGGGCATAGGTCAACCCTCCGAATTCCGCGACGGCCTTTGCGATCTCGTCGGCGTCCGAGGCTGTGCGGTCGGCGTTCACCGGGGCCGGGCCTTCTTTCTGTGAGAAGCTCTCGACCTTCCAGTCACCGCCGGACCACCGCAGCTTCAGCGTCATGGTGAACCAGTCGTTCGTCACGGGGTTGGTGGAGCCCACGCCGGCGGTGCCGAACACGCCGGTGCACCAGACCTCCACGGTGGCCACGTCATCGGACAACTCGGTCACCTTGGTGCCGACCGGCGCCGTGCGCGACACGTACGTCATGCCAGGGGCGGCATTGCCTTCCGCGTCCAGCCCGACCTTGTCGAGAAAGTCCTTGCTGTAGGCCTTGTCGAACCTGGCCTCCAGCTCGCCGACCTTGTCGGGTACGAAAAGCTGGCGCACGATCTCCCGGCGGCGGTCGGCCTTCAGGATGTCCGCGGAGACGAGCGCCACCGCGTAATTCGCCGCCGCGCTCTGCGCCCCCTGCTCGTCGTGTGCGTATCCCGCCGGGATCGCGCCGTTCTTCCCCGTCACCGGGCGGACGCCGGTCGCCGCCGTCGGGGCGGCGGCCGGGCCCTTGCCGTTGGTGCCCGACTCCCCGTCGCCGGTGCCGCTCCTGTTCGCGAACGCGATGGCGGCGATCAGCAGCACCACCACACCCACCACTGTGATCAGCGAGCGGGAGCCGCGCGCGGGGCGGCGGGCGCCGCCGTAGACGTCGCCGTTGCCGCTCTCGGGCAGGCGGGTGCGGGTCTGGCCGCCGTCGTTCTCGTCGCCGAGGCTCATGACGGGTACGCCCCCTCAACCTTTCGCTGTTCGGTGTGGTGATAGGACATCAGGTGACGCAACCTCAAGGGAGCCGGGCACGCGGGGATGCGGGGGTTAGACAGCCATCCCGTACACGATCGTGAACAGCGTGCCCAGGGATCCGATGATGAAGACCCCTGTGAGTCCCGCCACGATCAGCCCCTTGCCCTGCTCGGCGCTGAAGGTGTCCCTGAGGGCGGTCGCGCCGATGCGCTGTTTCGCCGCTCCCCAGATCGCGATGCCCAGGCACAGCAGGATGGCCACGGCCATCACGACTTCGATCATCACGCGGGCCTCGTTCCCGAGGCTTCCGAAAGGCCCCCAGTTCGGGGCGATTCCGCCGATGATGGTGGTGATATCGCCTTTTTCAGCCGCCAGGTACATGTAACTCACCGCCCCTGTTGGGTAGTTCGACGCCCCTGCCCCTCGGCACGGGTCACCGCACTATCTTCGCTGATGAAACCGCTCGCGTATGCCGACTTGGCTGGTCTCTTTACCCGATCCCCGCACGTATGACCGAACCGGCCGCCCTGACCTGTGGCGGACGGTGACTGTGGTCCGTGCGAGTACGCGTATGGTTACTCTGTGTATCACGGAGGGTGACTCCGGGCAATGACTGTCGTTGGTGCACTCTTGGGGCAGTCGTCGGCGCGGCGCCGGTGTGAGGGGTGCGCCCGGCGCGTCGCGTCAGCTCCGGTACGCGGAGATCAGGCGCGCGAGGTGACGGCCCGCCAGGAGCAGGGGCTCCTCGTCGCGGTTGACCTGAGCGGTGACCTCGGCGCCTTCCAGGGTGCTGATGACCGTCATGGCCAGCTCGCGGGCCTCGGCGGCGGGGAAGCCGGCGGCGCGCAGTTTGTCGGCGACCATGTCCTGCCAGCCGCGCAGGGCGGTCGCGCAGACGCGCTGGATCTCCGAGTCCACGCCGAGCGTCTCCAGGGCGGCGGCCGTGACCGGGCAGCCGTCGCGCCAGTCGGAGGCGCGCAGCGCCTCGGCGAGGAGGCGGGCGCAGGCGTCGACCGCCGCCGCCGGGTCGTCCTCGGCGGCCAGGGCCTCGCGCAGGATCGTCGCGAACTCCTCGCCGCTGTGGGTGAGGGCGGCGACCGCCACGGCCTCCTTGCCGCCGGGGAAGAAGTGGTAGACGGAGCCCAGGGTCGCCTCGGCCTCCTTGGCGATCTGCTTGATGCCCGTGCCGACGTACCCCTGTCGCTGGATGAGGTGCGCGGCGGCGACGACGATCCGGTCCCGGGTGCCCGTGGTGGCGGTCTGCATGCGGTCGATCCTACGACGCCCTTGTATAGAGCGTTCGTTCCAGAGCCTGTGCTACGGTCCCGTCCATGCTCTGGATAGAGCGTTCGTTCTAGAAGCTGTCAGAGTCTTCCGAAGGGGTTTCTCATGAGCACGACCTCCACCGGCACGACCTCCACCGGCATGACCCCCGCCCCCGCCCACGTCACCGTCATCGGCCTCGGCCCGATGGGGAGGGCCATGACCGGCGCCTTCCTCGACCGCGGGCACCACGTCACCGTCTGGAACCGCACCCCGTCCCGCGCCGACGCCCTCGTCGCACGCGGCGCCGTCCTGGCCGCCACCGCCGAGGAAGCCCTCGGCGCGTCCGAGCTCGTCGTGCTGAGCCTGACCGACTACGACGCGGTGTACGCCGTGCTCAGTGGCGTCGCCCCCGCCGCCCTCGCCGGCCGCGTCCTCGTCAACCTCACCTCCGACACCCCGGCCAAGGCGCGCGCCGGCGCCGAGTGGGTCGCCGAGCGGGGCGCCACCCAGATCACCGGAGGCGTGCTGGTCCCGCCGTCCGGCATCGGCGACCCCGAGTCGTCCACCCTCTACAGCGGCCCGCAGAGCGTCTTCGAGGCCCACCGCCCCACCCTGGAGGCCCTCACCGGCACGGACTACCGGGGCGAGGACCCCGGCCTCGCCGCGCTCCTCTACCAGCTCAACATGGTCATGTTCTGGACATCCCTGACGAGCTACTGGCAGGCCGTCGCCATGGCCGACGCCCACGGTCTGAAGGCGGCCGACATCCTGCCGCTCGCCGTCAACGCCCTGGACCTGACGCGGTTCCTGGAGTTCTACACGCCCCGCGTCGACGCCGGTGACCACACCGGTGACGTCGACCGCCTGGCCATGGGCGCAGCCAGCGCCGAGCACGTCCTGCACACCGCCACGGACGCCGGCGTCGACGGCGCCCTCCCGGCGGCCGTCCTCGACCTCTTCAAGCGCGGCCTGGCCGCCGGACACGGGGCGGACAGCTGCTCGAGCCTCGTCGAGATCCTGAAGAGGTCCGCCACGTAGGGCGACCCGGGCCGTACACCCCGCCGCGCCCCCACGCGCAGCCCGTACACCCCCCATCGAGGGGCCCCGCCGCTTACACTGGGCCCGGCGGACTGCCACAGGGCGAGGGGTGGTTGACGGTGCGTAAGGTCTGGCTGGTCGCCGGGGCGTCCGTCGGGCTGTGCATGAGTTTCGTCGCGCTGCTCGTCGTGGGGACGTACTCCGCCGCCGCCGGGCTCTTCGGCGGGGCCGGGAGCGCGCTCCAGGGGACCATCGGGCTCGCCAAGGGGGCCGTGCCCGCCGCGTACCAGCCGCTCGTGCAGAAGTGGGGCAACCTGTGCCCCGCCATCAACCCCGCGCTGCTCGCCGCGCAGCTCTACCAGGAGAGCGGCTTCAACCCGAAGGTCACCAGCCACGCCAACGCCATGGGGATCGCGCAGTTCATCCCCGGCACCTGGGCATCGCACGGCATCGACGGAGACAAGGACGGCGACCGGGACGTCTGGGACCCCGCCGACGCCATCCCGTCAGCCGCCTCCTACGACTGCGAGTTGGCCCGGTACGTCAAGAACGTGCCCGGCGACCGGACGAACAACATGCTCGCCGCCTACAACGCCGGGGCGTACCGGGTGATAAAGGCCGGCGGCGTGCCGCGCATCAGCGAGACGCAGAACTACGTCCGGATCATCCGGTCCCTGGAGAAGAGCTTCGCCCGGCCCGTCGGGCGCGTCGATCCGTCGCGGCAGGCCGCCGGGGCGATCTACTTCGCGCAGAAGAAGCTCGGAACGCCGTATCTGTGGGGCGGCAACGGGACGCCCGAGCAGCAGGGCCGGTTCGACTGTTCCGGGCTGACGCAGGCCGCGTACCGCACTGTCGGGATCGAGCTGCCGCGCGTGGCCAACGACCAGTACAACGCCGGGCCGCACCCGTCGCGGGACGAGCTCCTGCCCGGCGATCTGGTCTTCTTCTCGGACGACTTGACGAACTCGCGGGCCATTCGGCACGTGGGCCTGTACGTCGGCGGGGGCTACATGATCAACGCGCCGTACACCGGTGCGGTGATCCGGTTCGACAAGATCGACACCCCCGATTACTTCGGCGCCACACGCGTCACCGAAGATGGCGCGAAAGCGCTGCCGACGACCGGGCCCGGAAGGGCCTGAGCTGCGACGACGTATCTCTCTTCGGTAACGTCCTCGTGATCGTTCGGTGGAGAGTGGAACGCACGCCTCCCTCGTGTCGTTCCCTGGACTGACACAGTGACAAGGCAAGGGGCCGCAGCACATGGCTGGACTCGCATCGGACGGTTCGAACCCCGATGTCGGCCTGCTCTACGACATCAACGGACTGGCCAAGTCCGCGCCGACCTGGTTCGACCGGGTCATGGAGTTCGTCGGCGAGTACGGGATCATGCTCGCGATGGTGCTGGTCGTGCTCTGGTGCTGGTGGAGCGTGCGACGGCGCGGGTCCGCGGAGGACTCCGTCGCGGCCGTCGCGGGGATCGTCTGGGCGCCGCTCGCCGCCGGTGTGGCCCTGCTCGTCAACGTCCCGATCCGGGGCTTCGTGGAACGGCCCCGGCCGTTCGTCGACCACCAGGGGCTGGACGTGCTGGTGGCCGGGAAGACGGACTACTCGTTCGTGAGTGACCACGCCACCATGGCCATGGCCATCGGGGTGGGGCTCTTCGTCGCCAACCGCGGGTTCGGGCTCGCCGCCATCGGCCTCGCCCTCGCCGAGGGCTTCTGCCGCGTGTACATGGGCGTCCACTACCCCACCGACGTCGTCGGCGGCTTCGCCCTCGGTACGGCCGTGGCGCTGCTCTTCGCCCCGGTCGCCCTCGCCCTGCTGACGCCGCTCACCTCGGCGGTCGCCCGGTCACGGGCCGGATGGCTCGTACGGTCCCGCAAGGCGTCCGCGTGGGCGGAGCGGCACGAGCCGCTGGACCTCCCGGAGCCGAGGCTCGGGACCGGGGACAACGACCTCGCGGCGTAGCGGCCCCGGCCGCAGCGGGGCGGTACGTCCGTGGGGCGGTACGTCCATGGGCGGTTCGTCCATGGGCGGTTCGTCCATGGGCGGTTCGTCGGCGGGGCGGTACGCCCGCGGGGTTGATTCCGGCCACTCCGACGCCCTCTGACGCGGTGTCGGCCGGCGCCGGGCGGCAATCGGCCGCATCCCGCACGCTGTTGCCCCTCCAGAGGTGAATCCGGCCCACCCCTACGGGCGCTCAGTCGCCGGCGTCCGGTGGCCCCGACACATGGGCCGCCGCGTCCGTACGCGCCCGGTCCCGGGAGCGCCGCGCCGGCCCCATCCAGCCGCAGCTGCATCGGGCGAGACAGAACGATCCGCGTTCGACGGTGATGGCTTCGTGGCCGCTCGTGACGGTGGGCGGCGAGTCTTGCGGGGGCACACCTCCACGGTACCGGCGTGACGGGGAGCCCGGGTGGTCGTTATGCCGGGCGGGTGGGCCTCTCTGACAAGCAGTAGTAGCAGCTACGCGTTGGGGGTTGCAGGCGATGGTGGTGCAGCGACAGCGGCACGGGCGCGGACGCGGTGTGGTCGCCGTGGCCGCCGCAGTGGTGGCGGCCGTGACGGCCGGCGGGTGTTCCGGTCCGGCCGGCGCGAGCCCGGGCGTGGACGCGCGCGCGGCGCGCGCCGCCGTGAGCCAGGCCCCCGACGCGCTGGTGCGCGCGGGCACGTCCGAGGTGCGTACGTCGATGGAGATGGCGACCGGCGGGACGCGGGTCACGATCCGGGGCGAGGGGGCGTACGACTTCGTCGGACGGCACGGCCGGCTGAAGGTCGTGCTGCCCAAGGACGCGGCCGGGGCGAGCGGGCACCGCCCGATCACCGAGCTCTTCGCGCCGGGCGCGCTGTACATGAAGAACCGGGGCGCCGGCGTCCCCGCCGACAAGTGGGTGCGCGTCGACACGACGACCCTGGCGGACGGCAACCTGGTCACGGGCGGCGCGACCGACCCGGCCGCGGCGGTCGAGCTGCTGCGGGGCGCCGGGCAGGTGACGTATGTCGGCGAGGAGGAGCTCGCGGGGGTGCCCGTCATCCACTACCGGGGCGTCACGGACCTGGGACGGGCGGCTCGGGCGGCGTCACCGCAGGTGAGGGGCGCGCTGGCGGCGGCGGCGAAAGGGTTCACCGAGGACGCGGTGCCGTTCGACGTGTACCTGGACCGCGAGGGGCGGCTGCGGAAGGTGCGGCACCGGTTCAGCTTCGCCAACCAGGGCCGCACGGTCGCGGTGGCGTCGACGACGCTGCTGTACGGGTTCGGCGTCCCCGTCGTCGTGGAGCTGCCGCCCCGGAAGGACATCTACGCCGGGAAGGTCAAGGCGTGACGCAGCCGGGCCGGAGGGTCTGAAGGGGCCAGAAGAATGGTCCGGACGTGCCATGCGCGGGGCGTGGGCCGCTGCCTACGCTAGGAAGCCGATACCGGCAGGTACCAGGAACCCGGCAGGAACCCGGCAGGAAGAGGTGATGCGCGTGGCCCCGCCCCCTTCTACGACCGTCCAGGACCACGTCGCCCTCGCCGAGATCGAGCTGTGCGGGGAGTTGATGATCGCGGCGTCCGCCGCGGACGGGGAGCGGCTCAGCGCGGACCTCATCGACGAGGTGCTGAAGGTCACGCCGGCCGCGCCCCGGTGACGACCGCGGGGTTCCGTCAGGTGCGCATCATCCGGGCGATGGCCTTCGTCGCCTCCTCCACCTTCGCCTCGATCTCGTCGCCGCCCTTGAGCGCGGCGTCGGCGACGCAGTGGCGCAGATGCTCTTCCAGGAGCTGGAGCGCGAACGACTGGAGGGCCTTGGTGGACGCGGAGACCTGGGTGAGTATGTCGATGCAGTAGACGTCCTCGTCGACCATGCGCTGGAGGCCCCGGATCTGCCCCTCGATCCGGCGCAGGCGCTTGAGGTGCTCGTCCTTCTGTTTGTGGTAGCCGTGCACGCCCTGGTCGTGGCCGGCGTGGGCCGGGGCTTGGTCCTCGGCCGGAAGGCCGGTCGCCTCGGTGGTCGTCATCGCGTCCTCCCGCTGTGTCCGGAAAGGGCAGAAATACCCCTCACGGGTATATGGTAACGGTCCTCGCGCCAAGGCGGAGGGGGCCAGTTCTGTTCACCGTGCCCGATGGGCGACACTGAATGACGCCGGTTAGCCGTGGCCGGATGATGCGCCTAGCATCAGCCTGACCGAAACCCATGCACCCCGAGGACCCCACGTGCGCTTTCGTCTGACCCCCAGGGAGACGAGCTTCTACGACATGTTTTCCGCCTCCGCGGACAACATCGTCACGGGCTCCAAGCTCCTGATGGAACTGCTCGGAGCGGAATCCTCCGCCCGGGCCGAGATCGCGGAGCGGATGAGGGCAGCGGAGCACGCGGGCGACGACGCCACTCACGCGATCTTCCACCAGCTGAACTCCTCCTTCATCACGCCGTTCGACCGCGAGGACATCTACAACCTCGCGTCCTCGCTCGACGACATCATGGACTTCATGGAGGAGGCCGTCGACCTCGTCGTCCTCTACAACGTCGAGGAACTGCCGAAGGGCGTCGAGCAGCAGATCGAGGTTCTCGCGCGGGCCGCCGAGCTGACGGCCGAGGCCATGCCGCACCTGCGGACGATGGACAACCTCACCGAGTACTGGATCGAGATCAACCGGCTGGAGAACCAGGCCGACCAGATCCACCGCAAGCTGCTCGCCCACCTCTTCAACGGCAAGTACGACGCCATCGAGGTGCTGAAGCTGAAGCAGATCGTGGATGTGCTGGAGGAGGCCGCGGACGCCTTCGAGCACGTGGCGAACACGGTGGAGACCATCGCGGTCAAGGAGTCCTGACTCCGTGGACACCTTCGCACTGGTCGTGACCATCGGTGTCGCGCTCGGCTTCACGTATACGAACGGCTTCCACGACTCGGCGAACGCCATCGCCACCTCCGTCTCCACGCGAGCGCTGACGCCCCGCGCGGCGCTCGCGATGGCCGCGGTGATGAACCTGGCCGGTGCCTTCATGGGCAGCGGCGTCGCCAAGACGGTGAGCGAGGGCCTGATCGCCACGCCCGAGGGCTCGCGGGGGATGGGCATCCTCTTCGCGGCGCTGGTCGGCGCGATCGTCTGGAACCTCATCACCTGGTACTTCGGCCTGCCGTCGTCCTCCTCGCACGCCTTGTTCGGCGGCATGGTGGGCGCGGCGCTGGCCGGCGGCACCGAGGTCATCTGGTCGGGAGTCGTCGACAAGATCGTCATCCCGATGTTCATCTCCCCGGTGGTCGGCCTGGTGGTCGGCTACCTGGTGATGTGCGTCATCCTGTGGCTGTTCCGCAAGTCGAACCCGCACAAGGCGAAGCGCGGCTTCCGTATCGCGCAGACCGTGTCGGCGGCCGGTATGGCCCTCGGCCACGGTCTCCAGGACGCGCAGAAGACGATGGGCATCGTGGTGATGGCCCTGGTCATCGCGGATGTGCACGACGCGGGCGACGAGATCCCGATCTGGGTGAAGATCGCCTGCGCGGTGATGCTGTCGCTGGGTACGTACGCGGGTGGCTGGCGGATCATGCGCACGCTGGGCCGCAAGATCATCGAGTTGGACCCGCCGCAGGGATTCGCGGCGGAGACGACGGGCGCGTCGATCATGTTCGGCTCGGCGTTCCTGTTCCACGCGCCGATCTCGACGACGCACGTCATCACGTCGGCGATCATGGGCGTCGGGGCGACGAAGCGGGTCAACGCGGTGCGTTGGGGTGTCGCGAAGAACATCATCCTCGGGTGGTTCATCACGATGCCGGCGGCGGCGCTGGTCGCCGCGGCGAGCTTCTTCGTGGTGCAGCTGGCGTTCGGCTGACGGCTGGGGTGGCGGTGCGGAGGTGGCCCTGCCGGGAACCCCGTCCCCATCCCGCCCCTTCCCGGGACCGGGGCTCCGCCCCCGCGCCCACGGTGTCTCACTCGCCGGCGGGGCTGACCCTGCCCCGCGCCAACGGGCGCTTCGGCGGGGCCGACCGCGAACGGATGGGCCCGCCCCCTGGGAGAGGGGGCGGGCCCTTGCCTTGCGGTGGCACCGCCATGCAGCACCGCAAGGAGCTCCTCGGGGGCGGGCCGGTCGCCGCCGGAGTGGACGCCCCCGGCCCGGGTTGATCCCCGAGCAGGGGCGACTATCCGAAGCGTCCGGAGATGTAGTCCTCCGTCGCCTGGACCGACGGGTTGGAGAAGATCCGCTCCGTGTCGTCGATCTCGACCAGCTTGCCCGGCTGGCCGACCGCGGCCAGGTTGAAGAAGGCCGTACGGTCGGAGACGCGGGCCGCCTGCTGCATGTTGTGGGTCACGATGACGATCGTGAACCGTTCCTTCAGCTCGCTGATCAAATCCTCGATGGCGAGCGTGGAGATCGGGTCGAGCGCCGAGCACGGCTCGTCCATCAGCAGGACGTCCGGCTCGACCGCGATCGCGCGGGCGATGCACAGGCGCTGCTGCTGGCCGCCGGAGAGGCCGGAGCCCGGCTTGTTCAGGCGGTCCTTGACCTCGTTCCAGAGGTTGGCGCCCTTCAGGGAGCGCTCGACCACGTCGGCGAGTTCGCTCTTCTTGTACGAGCCGTTCAGGCGCAGGCCCGCCGCCACGTTGTCGAAGATCGACATTGTGGGGAAGGGGTTCGGGCGCTGGAAGACCATGCCGACCGTGCGGCGCACGGCGACCGGGTCGACGTCCTTGCCGTACAGGTTCTGGTCGTCGAGCATCACCTTGCCCTCGACGCGGCCACCGGGGGTGACCTCGTGCATACGGTTCAGGGTGCGCAGGAAGGTGGACTTGCCGCAGCCGGACGGGCCGATGAAGGCCGTCACGGAGCGCGGCTCGACGGTCATCGAGATGTCGTCGATCGCCTTGTGGGCGCCGTAGTAGGCGGAGAGGCCGCCGACGTCGATTCGCTTGGCCATTTCAATCACTACTTCCAGGAGGCCTCAGCGGCCGGTCTTCGGGGCCTTCCAGCGGGCGATGCCACGGGCCACCAGGTTGAGGATCATGACGAAGGCGATCAGGACGAGGGCGGCGGCCCAGGCGCGGTCGTACGACGCCTCGCTGCCGACCCTGTACTGCTCCCAGATGTAGAAGGGGAGCGAGGACTGGGCGCCTTCGAACGGGTTGGTGTTGATCAGCTGGCTGCCGAAGACCAGCAGCATGATCGGCGCGGTCTCACCGGCGATGCGCGCGACGGCGAGCATCACACCGGTGGTGATGCCTCCGACCGCGGTCGGGATGACCACCTTCGTGATCACCCGCCACTTCGGTACGCCGAGGGCGAGCGCCGCCTCGCGCAGCTCGTTGGAGACCAGCTTGAGCATTTCCTCGGTGGAGCGCACGACGACCGGGATCATCAGGATCGCCAGGGCGAGCGCGCCCATCAGGCCGGACGGCTGCAGGCCCGCGATCAGCATGATCGAGAGGATGAAGAGACCGGCGACGATGGACGGGATGCCGGTCATCACGTCGACGAAGAACGTCACGGCCTTGGCCAGCGTGCCCTTGCCGTACTCGACGAGGTAGATCGCGGTCAGCAGGCCGATCGGCGCGGAGACGAGGGTGGCGAGGCCGACCTGCTCCAGTGTGCCGATGAGGGCGTGGTAGACACCGCCGCCCTGCTGGAAGCCGGGGACACCGGCCATGGAGTGGGTGAGGAAGTAGCCGTCGAAGACCTTCATGCCCCGGCTGACCGTCACCCAGATCAGGGAGAGCAGCGGGATGACGGCCAGGACGAAGCACACCCAGACGACGCTGGTGGCGAGGCGGTCCTTGGCCTGGCGGCGGTTCTCGACGGCCGTGGTCACGGTGTACGAGATGACGACGAAGAACAGCGCGGCGAGCAGGCCCCACTGGATGCGGCTGGCGAGGCCGGCGGCCACACCGACGCCGATGCCGAGCGCGAGGGCGACGGCCGCGAAGGCGGCCGGGGCCCAGCGCGGCAGGCGGCGGTGGCTGAGGCCGTCCTTGCCGGACGCGGTGGCCTGGGCGGGCGCGTCCTGGATTGCGTGGCTCATCAGGCGTTCGCCCCCGAGTACTCCTTGCGGCGCGCGATGATCAGGCGGGCCGCGCCGTTGACCAGCAGGGTGAGGACGAAGAGCACGAGGCCGGAGGCGATCAGGGCGTCGCGGCCGAGCGCGTTGGCCTCGTCGAACTTCGCGGCGATGTTCTGCGCGAACGTGCCGCCGCCCGGGTTGAGCAGATGCAGCGAGATCACGAAGCTGGGGGAGAGGACGGTCGCGACGGCCATCGTCTCGCCGAGCGCGCGGCCGAGGCCCAGCATCGAGGCGGAGATGACGCCGGAGCGGCCGAAGGGCAGGACGGACAGGCGGATGACCTCCCAGCGGGTCGCGCCGAGGGCCAGGGCGGCCTCCTCGTTCATGCGCGGCACCTGGAGGAACACCTCACGGCTGACGCTGGTCACGATCGGCAGGATCATGATCGCGAGCAGGACGCCGACGGTGAACAGGGAGCGGGCGACGCCGATCTCGGTCTTCTCGAAGAGGTACGTCCAGCCGAGGAACTGGTCCAGCCAGAGGTTGAGGCCCTCCAGGTACGGGACGAGGAAGAGGGCGCCCCAGATGCCGTAGATGATCGACGGCACGGCGGCGAGGAGATCGACGACGTAGGCGAGCGGCGCGGCCAGCTTGCGGGGCGCGTAGTGCGAGATGAACAGCGCGATGCCCACGGCGATCGGGACCGCGATCACCATGGCGATGACCGAGCTGACGACCGTACCGAAGAGCAGGACCGCGATGCCGAAGACGGGGGGCTGCCCGGCCGGGTTCCAGTCGAAGGTGGTGAGGAAGTTGCCCTCGTTCTCCGAGAGTGCCAGCGAGGCGCGGTAGGTGAGGAACACGGCGATCGACGCCATGATCACCAGGAGGAGGATGCCCGAGCCGCGGGACAGGCCGAGGAAGACCTTGTCGCCCGCGCGGCCGGTGGATTGGTCCGGCCTCTTGGCGACCGGCGGAGCCGGTGCGTTGCTGTCAGTGGTTATGGCCATGCTCTTTCCGGTCTGTGTGGGGGAGCCGGCGGTACGGCTCCCCTGGCGGCGGTGCACCGGATGGGGGACGTGAGGTGGGTGGTCCGGTGGCCGGCCCGGGGGCCCTCCCAGCGGTGGCTGGGGGAGCCCCCTTGTGGGCCGGCCGTGGTCGTGCTGGGTCAGGAGAGGCCGTTGATGGTCTCGCGGACCTTCTTGTTGATCTCGGCCGGGATCGGCGCGTAGTCGGCCTCGGCCAGGACCTTCTGGCCCTCGTCGGAGGCGGTGTAGGTCAGGAAGGACTTCACGGTGCCGAGGGTGTCGGCCTTGTTGCCGGCGTCGCAGACCACCTCGTACGTGACGAGGACGATCGGGTACGCGCCTTCCGCCTTGGTCGTGTAGTCCAGCTCGAGCGCCAGGTCCTTGCCGGTGCCCTTGATCTTGGCGGCGCCGATGGCCTTGGAGGCGTTCTCCGTGGTGGCCGCGACCGGGGCGGCGGCGCCCGTGTCGATCTGGACGGCCGGGATGGACTGCGAGGTGGCGTAGCTCAGCTCGAAGTAACCGATCGCGCCCTCGACCTGCTTCACCTGGGCGGCGACACCGGAGGAGCCGGACGCGGCCTGGCCACCGGGGGCGGGCCACTTCTTCTCGGCCTCGTACGGCCAGTCGGCCTTGGCGGCCTTGCCCAGGTACTTGCCGAGGTTCTGGGTCGTGCCGGAGTCCTCGGAGCGGTGGAACGCCTGGATCGCGGTGCCCGGGAGCTTGGCCTCCGGGTTGAGCTTGGCGATCGCCGGGTCGTCCCACTTCTTGATCTTGTCGTTGAAGATCTTGGCGATCGTCGGGGCGTCGAGGACCAGGTCCTTCACGCCGGGGAGGTTGTAACCGATCGCGACCGGGCCGCCGACCATCGGGAGGTTGATGCCCTGGCCGGTCTTGCAGATCTTCTTGGACTCGGCGACCTCCTCCGGCTTCAGCGCGGAGTCGGAGCCGGCGAAACCGACGGTGCCCTGGTTGAAGGCGATGATGCCCTCGCCGGAGGAGGAGGACTTGTAGTTGATCTCCACGCCCGGGCAGGCGGCCATGTAGTTCTTGACCCAGAGGTCCATCGCGTTCTTCTGCGCGGAGGAGCCGGAGGCGAGCAGCTGGCCCTTGGCGCCGTCGCACGTGATGTTCGAGGCGGCGCCGGTCTTCGCGGCACCGTCGGGCGCGCCGGTGTTGTTGTCCGAACCACACGCCGTGAGGACCAGGGCGCCGGAGACGGCGAGGGCGCCGAGCGCGGTGGTGCGAAGCCCGTTCTTGCGCTGAAGCTTCACTTTCGGGTGTTCCTTCCAGGAGCCGCCGCGGCGATTGTGGCTGGATTCGGGCGGGCGGCGTGTGTCGGTTGGATAGGTGATGCCGGATGTGCTGGGTGGTGGGGCGCGCGGCGCGGGGCCGGTCACCGTGTAAGGCTGAAATTAGGCAGATCAGGTGAAGTGGCCGACGGGAGAGAGTGAACGGGAAGTGAACCGTGACGGAAGCCGTGGTGTGGGGCGCGGCGGGGGACCGAACGCTCTTGTGGGGGCATTGTCGCGGGGTGCCGGTCTGGGGCGGTGACGCCCTTGCGCGGAGCGGCGGGCTCTGCTTCCGGACGGGCGGCCCGGTGTTTTCGGCCCGCCGCGCGGGCGGTGGAGTGGTGCGCCGGTGCGTTGGCGGGACGGCGCCCTGCTTCGGTGACACCCGAGGGGGTGGCGGACGCGGGGCGGGGCTCACCCGGGTGGGTGAGGGGTGGGGCGTCGTGGGTGGAGCCCTGTGGACGGTGGGGGCCTGAGGGGTGCGCCCGGCCCGCGGCGGCGGGTGGTGCCGCGTTACGTCGCGGGGTTCCGTTCCGACAGGAAGGCCGGGAGCAGCGGCTGGTCGTGGGGGTGGGTGAGGCGGGTCGCCGCGGTGGACGGGGGGAGCCAGAGCACGCGGTCCACCTCCGACGTCGGCGTGAACGTCCCGCCCGTGGACTCCGCCTCCCAGTACGCGACCTCCTTGGTCCGCCCGTCCGGGAGGGTGTAGCGGACCGACGGCAGGCGGGCGCCCGGGCGGCAGTGGTGGCCGGTCTCCTCCAGGACCTCGCGCACGGCGGTGGCCAGCAGGTCCTCGCCCGGTTCCGGCTTGCCCTTCGGGAACGACCAGTCGTCGTACTTGGGCCGGTGGACCAGGCAGACCTCCACGCCCTCGGGTGCGCGCCGCCACAGGACGCAGCCGGCCGCCAGGGCGGTGGCCGCCCCTCCCGGCGTCATGTCGTCACCGCCGTACGCTGCCAGGCGCGCTGGAACGACACGCGCGCCGCCTCCACCTCGTGCCGCTGGTCCGCGTGGAGCACGCCCAGCACGTACGCCGTCGCGGGCGCGATGCGCGGCGTGCGGGCGGCGCTCGCCGCGGCGGACGCGGCCTCCGCGGCGTCCCGGTGCCGGTCGAGGGCCCGCCCCGCCTCGTACAGCAGCGGTTCGGTGCCGATGACCTCCTGCGCGTAGCGGTGCAGCCGCAGCAGGAGCCGTACCTGGTGCCAGGAGGTGTCGTGCTGTTCGCCGCCCATCACGGGTGTCATCGGCAGCGCGGCCACCGCGTCCAGCAGGCGCCGTTCGACGACCTCGGCGGGCGCGGTGAGCACCTCGCCGGACCGGGAGGCGGCGGGGCCCAGCGGCACGTCGGAGGCGAGGAGCGCCACCGCGTCGGCGACCGCGTGGAAGCGGGACGAGCCGAGGGCCTGGAGCGCGGCGGAGTGGGCGCGTGTCCGGGCGAGGGTGAGACGGCGTTCCAGCAGGGCGCCGGCGCGCGCGCCGCCCACCGCGAGCGCGTCGCCGCCGCTCGTCAGGCGGGACAGGGCGTCCACCAGCCGCACGAGCCGGGAGGTGCAGGCGTGTTCCTGCGCGAGGAGGCCGGACAGCCACGCCAGTTCGGTGCGCAGCTGGTCGGCCCACGCGCCGTCCAGGAGCGGCCGGAAGGTGTGGAGCGTTCCGCTGATGCGCCGGGCGGCGGCCCGCAGCCCCCGTGCGGCCTCCTCGGCGCCGGCCGTGTCCGCGCCGCTCTCGGCGTGGAGGCGCAGGTGGCGCAGGAAGTCCCCCGCGCGGGCGTGCAGGTAGGGGGCCACGACCTCGCCCGCGGAGATCTGGTCAGGGTTGTGCACGCCGGCGCCTCCGCGCGTCGATGAGCATCTCCTGGACGTGCCGCAGCGGTTGGCCGTCGGTGTCCGTGGAGTGCCGTGTCCAGTTGCCGTCCGCGCCCAGGTGCCAGGAGGACGTCGTGTCGGCCATGCCCGTCTCGAACAGCCGGGTGAGCGCGGCGCGGTGGGAGGGGTCGGAGACCCGTACCAGCGCCTCTATCCGGCGGTCGAGGTTACGGTGCATCATGTCCGCGCTGCCGAACCAGACTTCGGGCTCGCCTCCGTTCCCGAACGCGAAGACGCGGGAGTGTTCGAGGAAGCGGCCGAGGATGGAGCGGACCCGGATGTTCTCCGACAGGCCGGGGACGCCCGGCCGCAGCGCGCAGATGCCGCGCACCCACACGTCGACGGGGACGCCCGCCCGCGACGCCCGGTAGCAGGCGTCGATGACGGCCTCGTCGACCATCGAGTTGACCTTGACGCGGACGTAGGCGGGGCGTCCGGCCCGGTGGTGGACGATCTCCTTGTTGATCCGGGAGATCAGGCCGTCCCGCAGCGACTTGGGCGCCACCAGCAGCCGGCGGTAGGTCTCGCGGCGCGAGTAGCCGGACAGCCGGTTGAACAGGTCGGACAGGTCCGTGCCGACCTGCGGGTCGGCCGTCAGCAGGCCGAGGTCCTCGTACAGCCGGGCGGTCTTGGGGTGGTAGTTGCCGGTGCCGACGTGCGAGTACCGGCGCAGGGTCTCGCCCTCCTGGCGGACGACGAGCGACAGCTTGCAGTGGGTCTTGAGGCCGACGAGTCCGTAGACGACGTGGCAGCCGGCCTCCTCCAGCTTCCGCGCCCATTTGATGTTGGCCTGCTCGTCGAAGCGGGCCTTGATCTCGACGAGGACCAGGACCTGCTTGCCGGACTCGGCGGCGTCGATCAGCGCGTCGACTATCGGCGAGTCACCCGACGTCCGGTACAGCGTCTGCTTGATGGCGAGGACGTCGGGGTCGCCGGCGGCCTGCTCCAGGAAGGCCTGCACGGAGGTGGAGAAGGAGTCGTACGGGTGGTGGAGCAGGACGTCGCGCTCGCGCAGGGCGGCGAATATGTCCGGCGCGGACGCCGACTCGACCTCGGCGAGGTCGCGGTGCGTCCCGGCCACGTACTTCGGGTACTTCAGCTCGGGCCGGTCCAGGGCGGAGATCCCGAACAGGCCGGTCAGGTCGAGCGGCCCGGGCAGCGGGTACACCTCGGCGTCGGAGACCTTCAGTTCGCGGACGAGCAGGTCGAGGATGTACGGGTCGATCGACTCCTCGACCTCCAGGCGCACCGGCGGCCCGAAGCGGCGCCGCATGAGCTCCTTCTCCAGGGCCTTGAGGAGGTTCTCGGTGTCGTCCTCCTCGACCTCCAGGTCCTCGTTGCGCGTGACGCGGAACATGTGGTGCGCCAGCACCTCCATGCCCGGGAACAGCTCCTCCAGGTGCGCGGCGATGACGTCTTCGAGCGGGACGTAGCGCTGCGGGGAGGCCTCGAGGAAGCGGTGGAGCAGCGGTGGGACCTTCACGCGTGCGAAGTGGCGGTGGCCGCTGACCGGGTTGCGGACGACGACGGCGAGGTTGAGGGAGAGGCCGGAGATGTACGGGAAGGGGTGTGCCGGGTCGACGGCGAGCGGGGTGAGGACGGGGAAGATCTGCTGCCGGAAGAGCGTGAAGAGCCGGGCCTGCTCCTTCTCGGTCAGCTCGGGCCAGCGGATGAGGTGGATGCCCTCCTCGGCCAGCGCGGGGCAGATGTCCTGCTGGAAGCAGGCGGCGTGCCGGGCCATGAGCTCCCGTGAGCGGGTCCAGATCAGGTCGAGGACCTCACGGGGCTGGAGCCCGGAGGCGGACCGGGTGGCGACGCCGGTGGCGATGCGGCGCTTGAGGCCGGCCACCCGGACCATGAAGAACTCGTCCAGGTTCGAGGCGAAGATCGCGAGGAAATTCGCCCGTTCGAGGAGGGGCGTCGCCGGGTCCTCGGCGAGCTCCAGCACCCGTTCGTTGAACGCGAGCCAGCTGCGCTCCCGGTCCAGGAAGCGGCCGGCCGGCAGCTCGGTGCTCTCGCCGCCGTCCTCGTACGAGTCGAGATCCCCGTCGATGTCGGGGGCGAGCGCCGCGACCTGCGCGCCCGCGATGGTGTGCGGCCGGTGCGCGGCGATGGAGCCGACGGACGGCTGGACGGGCGGGACCTGGTCCTGGACATCGGCGGCGTCGGCGGGCTGCTGGCTCATGGCTCCATTCTTCCGCGCGAACGGGTGATCAAGCGCGTCGGAGCGGACCGCTGTCACGGCGGGCTTCATTCACCGAGCGTCGCAAGCGTGTCTGAATGGTCGGTAAAGACGACGTGACGTGCTGGGTGCGGACAGGTCGTGGTTACGCGTGGTCGCGGCGCAGCAGACGGAACGCGGCGTACGTCGCGGCGGTGGCGAGGGCCAGGACGATGCCCGTCTCGATGAGCTGGAGGGGCCAGAAGTGCGAGGCGGGGTGGTAGTCCGTGTAGGAGGCGGTGACGTGGAGGTCGGCGGGGCAGCTCTCGGTACCGGTCCGCAGCCGGCACACGTCGTACGGGAGCCGGCCGCCGCTCGCGGTGAGGAAGCCGGAGTCGAGCAGGTGCGCGTCCCGCGGGAGGGGGCCCATGTCCCCCCACGCCTTGGCGCCCGGCTGGATGAGGGTCTCCTCGGGCCACAGCCGCCACCGCAGCTGACCGAGGACGAGCAGCACCGCGCCGGTGACGGCCGCCGTCACGGCCATGGCGGGCACGGTACGGCGCACCAGCTGACCGGCGACGGCCGCGACGGCGACGGCGAGCAGGGCGTACGCGACGAGGACGGGGCCGATCGCCTCGTACACGCCCCGCTCCGACCAGCCGAGGTTGAAGGTGTCGCGGAACGGTGACCAGCCGTACCGGTAGCCGAGGACGAGCAGGGCCGATCCGGTGGCCGTCATGACCGCCGCCACCGCCAGCTTCGAGGCGAGCCAGCGGGCGGGGGTGACGGACTGGGTCCAGGCAACCTTGTACGTCCCGCTTTCCAGCTCGCGGGCGATCATCGGGCCCGCCACGAAGGCCCCGGCGATGAAGGGCACGGCGACGAGGGCGCCGGAGGCGTACTCCATGGCGAGTCGCGTCACCTCCCACGGGGTGGTGGTGGTGCCGGCGAGTGAGCAGCTCTCGTAGTCACCGCGGACGCAGGCGGGGAAGCCGGTGGCGGTCAGGGCCCACCGGCGCAGCCCGGCCCAGACGACGACGGCCGCGGCGACCAGGGTGAGCGCCGTCCACAGGGCGCGGTGGTGCTGGCGTACGACGACCCAGCGCGGACCGGTCAGGGGGAGGAGGCTCATGCGGTGACCGTCCCGTCCGCGCTGGGGGTGAGGAGGGCGGGGGCCTCGGGGGAGCGGAGATGGGCGAGCAGGAGTTCCTCCAGGGAGGGGACCATGGTGTGCCAGGTCGTGGGGTCGACCGGGCCGTCGTGGCGGACGAGCGCGGTGAGCTGGCGGCCGGTCGTGCGGGACTCGACGACCGTGTGCGGGGCGAGGCCGGCGACGGGGCCGGTCACCAGGGTGTGGGCGGCGAGGATGTCGTCGATGTCGCCGCCGAGGCGGACCCGGCCGCCGTCGACGAGCAGCAGGTGGTCGCAGGCGCCCTCCAGCTCGCTGAGGATGTGCGACGACATCACGACGGTCGTGCCGCGCTCGGCGGCGTCCGCCATGAGCGTGCCCATCAGCTGGTGGCGGGCGAGGGGGTCGAGGTCGGCCATCGGCTCGTCGAGCAGGAGCAGTTCGGGCCGCTTGCCGAGGGCGAGGGCGAGGGCGACGCGGGTGCGCTGGCCGCCCGAGAGGGTGCGGACGCGGGCCGCCGGGTCCAGTGTGCCGCCCTCGACGACGCGCTCGGCGGCGTCGGCGTCCCAGCGGTCCGGGTTGAGCTCGTGGCCCATGCGCAGGGTTTCGGCGACCGTCAGCTGGGGGTGGAGCGGTTTGTCCTGGGCGACGTACGCGACCCCGGTCCGGGCGGTGGCCGGGTCGGTGCCGAGCACGCGGACCGTGCCCTCGGTGGGCGGCGTCAGCCCGGCGGCCAGCGCGAGGAGCGTGGACTTGCCGGCGCCGTTCGGGCCGACGAGCGCGCAGACCGCGCCGGCGGGCAGCCGGAACGAGCAGTCCCGGAGGGCGGGTGCGCGCCGCCGTCCGTAGCGTTTGCCGAGGCCGCGCGCCTCCAGTGCGGTGCTCGTCATGAGTCGTCCCCCTCGTAAACCTGTTCCAGTACGGAAGTGAAGAGCGCCGCCACGTCGTCCCGGTCCAGCCCGGCTGCGCGGGCGCGCCCGGCCCACTCGGCCAGTTCGCCGCGGAGCGGTGAGTCGGCCGGGGCGCCGCCCAGGGTTTTCCGTACGAAGGTGCCCAGGCCCCGGCGGGCCTCGACGAGGCCCTCGCGCTCCAGTTCGCGGTAGGCCTTGAGCACCGTGTTCGGGTTGATGGCGGTGGCTTCGACGACCTCGCGTGCGGTGGGCAGCTTGTCGCCGGGTTCCAGCAGGCCCAGGCGCAGGGCCTGTTTGGTCTGCTGGACGATCTGGAGGTAGGTGGCGATTCCACTGCGCCGGTCGATGCGGTAGGCGACCACGTCGTGAACCACCCTTTCACTAATCAAGTAGTGAAAGGGTGGTGCACGAGAGGGCGAGGTGTCAACACCTCGCCCTCCGGGGCTCCTCGCGTCAGGTCTCCGAGCGGTACATCAGGTCCACCTCGTACGTCGTGAAGCCCATCCGCTCGTACACCCGCACCGCCGCCGTGTTGTCGGCGTCCACATAGAGCATCGCCGTCGGCAGGCCCTGCGCCGCCAGGTGCCGCAGGCCGATCGCGGTCAGCGCCTTGCCGAGGCCGCCGCCCTGCGCCTGCGGGTTGATGCCGAGCACGTACACCTCACCCAAGCGCTCCTCGGTGTGCACCTTGGTCCAGTGGAAGCCCATGAGCTCCCCGTCCGACTCCCGTACGGCGAGGAAGAACCCCTTCGGGTCGAACCACGGCTCCCCCTTGCGGTCGTCCAGGTCCCGCTGCGTCAGCGACCCCTGCTCCGGGTGGTGCGCGAACGCGGCGGCGTTGACCGCGAGCCACGCCGCGTCGTCCTGCCCGGGTACGAAGGCGCGCACCGTGATGCCCGGCGGCAGCTCCGGCTCCGGGATGTCCAGCGGCACGAGCGGGCGCCGCATCTGCCGCAGTTCGCGGAAGAGGGTCAGCCCGAGGACCTGGGACAGGTGGCGGGCGGCCGACTTGCCGCCGTGCGCCCACACGCGCAGCCGCTTGCCGGACGCGGCGAGCAGGGCGGAGCCGAGGGCCCGGCCGTGGCCGCGACCGCGGTGCGCGGGGTGCACGACCAGCTCGGCGGCCGGGGCCTCGACGGGGTCGGTGTCCTCCAGCTGGGCGTAGCCGACGAGTTCGCCGTGGACGGTGAGCAGGAGGTGCGACACGCCTTCGCGCCGGCCGTGGCGCAGCTGGAGACGTCCCTGCTCGGAGACGGCCTGCATCCCGTCGCTGCGGGCCGCCTCGGCGAGGAGGTCGAGGACGTCCTGGGCCTGCTCGGGGGTGAGCTCGTCGACGGTTTCGATACGGCGGCCCGGCTCCAGGGCCGGTACGGGGGCGTCAGTCGTCATGCCTACGAGCCTACGACCGACCGCCGACAGGCCGGGGCAACCAGCTCGTAACCCGCCACCCCCTGTTGCGCTACGCGCGTTGACCCTAGGCTGCGCTGGGTCATACACGCCTTGTTGAACGTCACGAGGGGACAGATGTCAGCGACACCGAAGAAGAACCGCGCGGCGAGACGGATACTCGCCGGCGCCGCCGGGCTGGCCACCGTCGGCGCGATGGTCGCCGCCCTGCCGGCGGGCGCCGACGACCGGGGGCGGCCCGCCGGCCACCACCCGGGCCGCACCGTCGACGTACAGCTGCTCTCCTTCAACGACCTGCACGGCAACCTGGAGCCGCCGGCCGGCTCGTCCGGGCAGGTCACCCACCAGCACCCGGACGGCAGGACCGAGAAGATCGACGCGGGCGGCGTCGAGTACCTCGCCACGCACCTGCGCACCGCGCGCCAGGGCAACGGGTACTCCGTGACCGCCGCCGCGGGCGACATGATCGGCGGCTCGCCGATGCTGTCCGGGCTCTTCCACGACGAGCCCACCGTCGAGGCGCTGAACAAGCTGAAGCTGGACGTGTCGTCGGTCGGCAACCACGAGTTCGACGAGGGGGCCCGCGAGCTGGCCCGCATGCAGAACGGCGGCTGCCACCCGACCGGCGGCTGTTACGAGGAGGGCAAGACCTTCCGCGGCGCGAACTTCCCGTACCTCGCCGCCAATGTGACGGACGAGAAGACCGGCAGGCCCATCCTCGACCCGTACTTCATCTGGGAGCGGAAGGGCGTCAAGATCGGTTTCATCGGCGTGACCCTGGAGGGCACCCCGAACATCGTCACCGCCGAGGGCGTCAAGGGCCTGGAGTTCGGTGACGAGGTCGAGACGATCGACAAGTACACCAAGGTCCTGGAGCGCAAGGGCGTCAAGTCGATCGTCGCCCTGATCCACGAGGGCGGCGCTCCGGCCTCCGCCTCGTACAACTACGACTGCGACAGCCCGGGTGCGGGCGACGGGGTCTCCGGCCCGGTCGTCGACATCGCGAAGAAGCTGAACCCGCAGGTCGACGCCCTGGTCACCGGCCACACCCACCAGGCGTACGTGTGCACCATCCCGGACCCGTCCGGCAAGCCGCGCATGGTGACCTCGGCGTCCTCGTACGGCAAGCTCTACACGGACACGACCCTCACCTACGACCGGCGGACCAAGGACATCGTCCGTACGGCGGTCGAGTCGGCCAACCACGTCGTGTCGCGCGACGTGCCGAAGGCCGCGGACATGACGTCGCTGATCGAGCGGTGGAACACCCTCGCCGCGCCGATCGCCAACAAGCCCCAGGGTTTCATCACCGCCGACATCAACGGCCGCGGTTCGACGGCGTACGAGAAGCCGCTCGGCGACCTGATCGCGGACGCGCAGCTCGCGGGCCTCTCCCCGGCCGACAAGGGCGGTGCGCAGCTGGCCCTGATGAACCCGGGCGGTATCCGGGCGGACCTGGTGTACAAGGCGTCGGGCAGTGAGGGCGACGGGGTGGTGACGTACGGCGAGGCGTTCACCGTACAGCCGTTCACCAACATGATGAACGTGGTCGACCTGACCGGCGCTCAGCTGCTCACCGCGCTCCAGCAGCAGGTCAGCGGCTCGAACGAGGCCTCCCCGAAGATCCTCCAGGTGTCGAGGGGCTTCACCTACACCCTGGACATGACGAAGACGGGCGCGGCGCGTGTCGTGGCCGGCTCGGTGAAGCTGAACGGTGAGCCGATCGACCCGGCGAAGAGCTACCGCGTCGCGATGAACGAGTTCCTCGCGGGCGGCGGTGACGGCTTCCCGGCGCTGGCGCAGGGCCGGAACAAGCTGGTGGGCGCGTCCGACCTGGACGTCTTCAACGCCTACCTGGCGGCGAACTCCTCGGCGTCCGCGCCGATCGCGCCCCCGGCGGCCGACCGGATCACGGTCATCAAGTAAGACGCGGTACGGGAGCGGGGCGACGGGGCCGGTGCACGGTTCCGCCGCCCCGTTTCCGTATCCGGCTCCCCTCTGGCGTCGTTGACGTGTTCGCGTCATACTCCCGCGCATGGACCTGAGCCGACGGAGTTTCCTCGCGGGTGCCGCCGCCCTATCCACCACCGCCCTCCTGGGGGCGGCCCCCGCCCCCCGGGCGCTCTCCACCCAGGACTGGATGGCCGGCCTCGGCGACGCGACCCCGCTGCGCGCGCTCACCATCCCCGGAACGCACAACTCCGGCGCACCGGCGGGCGGGCTGTGGGTCGCCTGCCAGAACACCGGCGTCGCCCAGCAGCTCAGCAGCGGCATCCGCTTCCTGGACATCCGCTGCCGGGTCACCGGCGACGCCTTCGCCATCCACCACGGCGCGTACTACCAGAACCGGATGTTCGGCGACGTCCTCATCGCCTGCCGCGACTTCCTCGCCGCCCATCCCTCCGAGACCGTGCTGATGCGCGTCAAGCAGGAGTACTCCGAGGACTCCGACGCGACCTTCCGGCGGATTTTCGACCTCTACCTGGACGCCAAGGGCTGGCGGCCCCTCTTCCGTATCGGCGACGGGCTGCCGTCGCTCGGCGAGGCGCGCGGCAGGGTCGTCCTCCTCGCCGACAACGGCGGGCTGCCCGGCGTGCGGTACGGGGACGCGGCGCTCTTCGACATCCAGGACGACTACATGGCGGAGCCCGGCGCCAAGTACCCCAAGATCGAGGCGCACTTCCGCAAGGCCGTCACCCAGCCCGGGAAGCTGTACGTCAACCACGTCTCCACCGCCGCGCTGCTGCCGCCGCGCTGGAACGCCGACCGGCTCAACCCCCGCGTCCACGGCTTCGTGAACGGAGGCGAGGCCGGCGGCTGGAAAGGGCTCGGGATCGTTCCGATGGACTTCCCGAACACCCGCGCCGGGCTCATCGAGTCACTGATCCGGCACAACTGAGGCCGGCGGAGGAGTGGGGGCGCCCGGCAACCGGATCACCGCGCGCGTGCCGCCGCCCTCCGCCGCCGTCAGCTCGATCTCGCCGCCCGCCTGCCGCACCGTGCGCGCCACGATCGACAGGCCGAGCCCCGAGCCGGGCAGGCCGCGCGCCGACGGCGAACGCCAGAACCGCTCGAAGACATGCGGCAGCTCGTCCGCCGCGATGCCCGGCCCGTGGTCCCGGACCACCAGCTCACCGTCGGCCAGGGACACCTCCACCCTCCCTCCCGGCGGGGAGAACTTCACCGCGTTGTCCAGGACGTTCACCAGCGCCCGCTCAAGCCCCGCCGGCTCGCCCCGGACGAACCAGGGGCGGACGTCGTCCGCCGTGATCGTCAGCTCGGGCCCGCGCAGCCGCGCCCGCTCCAGCGCCGTCCCGAGGACGTCGTGCAGCCCGACCACCTCCAGCCGGCCGGGAGCCGCCGCGTCCGGGCGGGACAGCTCCTGCAAGTCACCGATCAGGGCGGCCAGCTCCGTCATCTGCGCCGTGACCGAGGCCATCAGGGCCCGCCGGTCCTCCGGGGGGATCGCGCGCCCCGTCTCGTCACTGCGCGCCAGCAGCTCGATGTTGGTACGCAGCGAGGTCAGCGGGGTCCGCAGCTCGTGCCCGGCGTCGGCGATCAGCCGCGCCTGCCGGTCGCGGGAGGAGGCCAGGGCCGCCGTCATCGCGTTGAACGACCGCGACAGGCGGGCGATCTCGTCCTCGCCCCCGACCGGGATACGGACCGTCAGGTCCTCGGTCCTGGCCACGTGCTCGACCGCCCCGGTGAGGCGGTCGACCGGCTTGAGGCCGGTCCGGGCCACCCACAGCCCGGCGGCGCCGCCGCCGACGACGCCGATGCCGGAGACGACGAGCAGCAGGAGGGCCAGGTCGTTCAGGGTCCGCTCGGTCTCCCGGAGCGGGAAGGCGTACATCACGGCGGTGTCCGCGACGATCCCGCCGCCCGGACCCCGGGTGACGGCGGCGACGGTGAGCACGCGTACCGCGTTGCCCCCGGCGTCCACGCCGTCCCGGTACGCCTCGACGTCCGGGTCGGCCCGCCGGGCCACCTCCCGGTCGGTGCTCCGGACCTCCACCGTTCCGGCCGAGTTGGCGAAGACACACGGCCGCTCACCGGAGCCCCGGGCCAGCTGGAAGTAGTAGACCGGCCTCGGCCCGCCGAAGTCGCCCGGCGCGGCCGGGGCGCCGGGGCAGTCGCGCAGCGCGGTGGCCACGTCGATGGTCCGCAGCGACGCCCCGGCGCTGACGGAGCGCAGCTTCGCGTCGACCTCGTCGTACAGCTTGCCCCGCACCACGAACCAGCAGGCCACCGACACCGCCGCCACCGCCACCGCGACCGCCGTCGCCGTCAGCAGTGCCAGGCGCGAGCGCAGCGGCAGCGCGCGGAAGCGAGCGACCGGACCGGTCACTCGGGGTCTCCGCCGCGCAGTACGTACCCGACGCCCCGCACCGTGTGCACCAGGCGGGGCTCGCCCGCCGCTTCCGTCTTGCGCCGCAGATACATCACATACACATCCAGGGAGTTGGAGCTCGGCTCGAAGTCGAAGCCCCACACCGACTTGAGGATCTGCTCCCGCGTCAGCACCTGCCGGGGGTGCGACAGGAACATCTCCAGGAGCGTGAACTCCGTACGGGTCAGCTCCACCAGCCGCCCGCCGCGTGTCACCTCGCGCGTCGCCAGGTCCATCCGCAGGTCCGCGAAGCTCAGCACCTCCGCCCCGGGCTGCTCGCCCACGGTCCGCGCGTACGAGCTGCGCCGCAGCAGCGCCCGGATCCGGGCGAACAGCTCGTCCAGCTCGAACGGCTTCACCAGGTAGTCGTCCGCGCCCGCGTCCAGGCCGGTCACCCGGTCGCCGACCGTGTCACGGGCGGTCAGCATCAGGATCGGCACGGTGGATCCGGCGGCGCGGACGCGGCGCGCGGCGGTCAGGCCGTCCATGCGCGGCATCTGGACGTCGAGGACGACCAGATCGGGCCCGTGGGCGTCGATCTTCGCGAGGGCGTCGATGCCGTCGACGGCGACCTCGGTCCCGTACCCCTCGAAGGCGAGGCTGCGCTGGAGCGCCTCGCGGACGGCGGGTTCGTCGTCGACGATCAGGATGCGGTCGGCGTCGGAGTTCATGGGGCCAGCGTCGCACGCGTCACGATCCGGACCTCAGGTCGTCCAGGTCGGCCTTCACGGTGTTGATCGGAATGGCGAAGCCGAGGCCGACGCTGCCCGCCGTGGAGCCGGTGGCGGAGCTCGGCGCGTACATGGCGGAGTTGATGCCGATGATCTCGCCGTTCATGTTGATCAGCGCGCCGCCGGAGTTGCCGGGGTTGAGCGAGGCGTCGGTCTGGATGGCCTTGTACGTCGTCTTCGAGTCGCCGGTGTCGCCGTTGAACCGCTGCCCGCCGAACTCGAAGGGCCGGCCCTGGCGGGGGTCGGGCTGCTGCCGCCCCTCGTCCTTCGAGACGGTCACGTCACGGTCGAGGGCGGAGACGATGCCGCTCGTCACGGTGCCGGTCAGCCCCTCGGGGGACCCGATCGCCACGACCTGGTCGCCGACCCGGACCGTGCCGGAGTCGCCGAGCGCGGCGGCCTTCAGTCCCTTGGCGCCCTGGAGTTCGATCAGCGCCAGGTCCTTGCCGGGGTCGGTGCCGACGACCTCGGCGGTGTAGGTCCTGCCGTCGCTGAGCCGGACCTTGATCTGTGAGGCGCCGGAGATGACGTGGTTGTTGGTGATGATCTCGCCGTCGGCCGTGATGATCACTCCCGAGCCGGTGGACTGCCCGGAGGCCGACGCCGCCTTGATCTCGACGATGCTCGGTGACACGGCCTGGGCGACCCCCGCGACGGTGCCCTTGCTGGACTGGGACACCGTGGTGCCCGCCACGCCCGTGCCGCCGGTGCCCTCGGGGCCGGTCAGCTCCCGGACCAGGGCCGAGGCGCCGCCACCGATCGCGGCGGCGGCGAGGGCGACCGCGGCGATGAGCGCGACGGGCCGCCCGGCCCGCCGGTGCCCGGGAGCCGGCGCCGGGGGCGGGGGCGCGTACGCCGGGGGAGGCGGATACACGTATGACTGCTGCTGGTCACCCTGGTGGTCCGTCATGGCCACGACTCTCGGAGCTGAAGATGAGAGCAGCCTGAGGACGCCCTGAGAGTCCGGGCAAAGTCTTGTATGCCCTATATAAAAGGGGTCACCGGAATGCCGGAAATGTCAGAGGTTGCCGGGTGGGAAGGGTTACTGGCCGTCGCAGCCGCAGGAGCGGCGCACGATCAGCGCCGACGGGAACTGCTTGACGCGCTCCCGGCGTGACCCCGCCACCCGCAGACCGTCGTCCAGGACCAGGTCCACCGCCGCGCGGGCCATCGCCGGGCGGTCGGAGAAGACCGTCGTGAGCGGCGGGTCGGTCAGCGCGGCCTCCTTCACGTCGTCGAAGCCCGCCACGGCCAGGTCGCCCGGCACGTCCAGCCGCAGCTCGCGCGCCGCGCGCAGGACGCCGATCGCCTGGTCGTCCGTGGCGCAGAAGATGGCCGGTGGCCGGTCCGGGCCGGACAGGATCTTCAGGGCCAGCTCGTAGGCGTCGTAACGGTTGAACGGGGCGTGGAACAGCCGGCCCTCGACCGAGCGGCCGGACTCCAGCATCGCGCGGCGCCAGCCCTCGACGTGGTCGGTCACCGGGTCGCCGACCGCCGGGGTCGTCTCGACGCCGCCGAGGCAGGCGACGTACGGGTGACCGTGCTCCAGCAGATGGCGGACGGCGAGCTGGGCGCCGCCGATGTCGTCCGTGACCACCGCGACGTCGTCGATGGCCTCGGGCCGCTCGTGCAGCAGCACCACGCGCGCGTCCCAGGCCTCGATCTCCTGCGCGGCCCGCTCGCTGGGGCCCTGGCTGACCAGGATCAGCCCGGCGACCCGCATGCCGAGGAAGGCCCGCAGGTAGTGGAGCTCGCGCTCGTCGCGGTAGTCGGAGTTGCCGACGAGGACCATTTTCCCGCGGTCGGCGGCGGCCCGTTCGACCGCGTGCGCCATCTCGGCGAAGAACGGCTGCCGGGCGTCGGGGACGATCATGCCTATGAGGTCGGTCCGCCGCGAGGCCATCGCCTGGGCGACCCGGTCGGGCCGGTAGCCCAGCTCCTTGATCGCGGCGAGTACCCGCTCGCGCGTGGCCGGGGCGACCGGCCGGGGTCCGTTGTTGATGACGTAGCTCACGACCGCGGTCGAAGTCCCCGCCAGTCGCGCCACATCGTCCCGCGTCACCTTGGCCACGCGCGGCAGTCTACGCGGGGTGACCTACCTCTGGGCAGGTCGGGCGGCGGCTTCCTCGACCTCTTCGCTGTCCTCCGAACGGGTGACGGCCGCCTTCTTGGCCGACGTGGCGGCCTTCGCACGGGCCTCCTCCGCCGCACGTTCCACCTTCTCCGGCGTCACGAAGCGGTAGCCGACGTTACGGACGGTGCCGATCAGCGACTCGTGCTCGGGCCCCAGCTTGGCGCGCAGGCGCCGTACGTGGACGTCGACCGTCCGCGTACCGCCGAAGTAGTCGTAGCCCCACACCTCCTGGAGGAGCTGGGCGCGGGTGAAGACCCGCCCCGGGTGCTGGGCGAGGTACTTGAGCAGCTCGAACTCCTTGAAGGTCAGGTCCAGGACCCGGCCCTTCAGCTTCGCGCTGTACGTCGCCTCGTCGACCGACAGATCGCCGTTGCGGATCTCCATCGGGGAGTCGTCGGCGGTGATCTGCTGGCGGCCCATCGCGAGCCGCAGCCGCGCCTCGACCTCGGCCGGTCCGGCGGTGTCCAGCAGGACGTCGTCGATACCCCAGTCGGCGGTGACGGCGGCCAGGCCGCCCTCGGTGACGACGAGGAGCAGCGGGCAGCCGGGCCCGGTGGAGCGCAACAGCTGGCACAGCGACCGGACCTGCGGCAGGTCGCGGCGGCCGTCGACGAGGATCACGTCGGCACCGGGGGTGTCGACCAGGGCGGGACCTTCGGCGGGGGCCACCCGCACGTTGTGCAGCAGCAGTCCGAGGGCGGGGAGCACCTCCGTCGACGGCTGGAGGGCATTGGTCAGGAGCAGCAGAGAGCTCATCGCGCCCCACCTGCCCGGGTCGTCGTTCCACGGTCGTGCACGGTTCGCTCGCCCATAACGTCGGTTCCTCCTCGGTCCCTGCCTGCGAGGACGTGGCGGCACTGCTTCGTACGGTTCGCACGGTCGGCTCCCGCGCCCTGAGAGCCTTTGTTCACCTGCCTGTAACAACGGCGGGAAAACACAAAAGGACCCGGGGGCTGCGTTGCCCGGATCCTCTCCCCAGCACAATAGCCCACATGGCTTCCGGCGCGGAGGGCGCGTTTCACCATGCGGATGTTTCCTCGATCACGCATGGCCTTGTGGGCGCAACCCTCCGTACGTCCGATGGTGTCCGCGTCGAAGCGGTGCACGAGCCGCATATGCCGTATCCAGCACATAAGGACAGTGTCGCGGAGGCGGCCATCGTTGTCGCCCATGGCCTCACCGGTTCGGTCGGCCCGCGGCGCGGCCCGCGGCACGGGCGTTCCGGCGGCGTGCCCGGGTCGTGACCTTCGCGTTCCGTGGGCACGGCGGCTCCGGCGGCCGGTCCACGGTCGGCGGCCGGGAGGTGGTGGACCTTGGCGGCGGCGGTGACGTGGGCGCCTGAGCCGGGGCACGCGCGCGTGGCGACGGTCGGGTTCGGGGGGCACCTTCCACGTCGAAGGCCGTGGGGGGGCGGCGGGTCGGTGGTGCCGTGGCACGCGGCGCCGTGCAAGGACGACCCCGGGGCGCGAGCACGGACGCCGCCGCCGTGAGCGCGCTCGCGCGCTGGTACCACCGCGGTACGGCTCCGATGCGCCACCGCCCGCACCGGGTGGTCATCCGGCCCGCGGGCCGGCTGGTCGGCCGCTACGGGCGGCGCACCCGCGTCCACCACCGCGACGGGGACCCGGTGCCGATGCCGCCCGTGGAGGCGGCGCTGATCGATCCCGTGCCGCCGCTGATCGTGCGCGGGGACAGTCATCCGTACTTCCGGGTGGACCGTCCGCACAGGCCGGCGGAGGCGGGTCAGACGGAGTCGTGGCTGGAGCGGGGCATGGGCACGCGGAGAACGACGCCGCCGACGCCGTCTCGTCCGGATCGCGGACTGGCCGTCGGCGCCATAGCTCATGATGGATGCCGACGAGGCCGACGAAAGGAGTGCCGCTATGGCAGCGGGGACCATCCGCTACTGGGCCGCGGCCAAGGCCGCCGCGGGGATCGCCGAGGAGCCGTACGCCGCGGAGACCCTGGCCGAGGCGCTGGATACCGTGCGCGAGCGGCACCCGGGCGAGCTGGTCCGCGTCCTGCGGCGATGCTCCTTCCTGGTCGACGGCGCTCCCGTGGGCACCCGCGAGCATGAGACCGTACGGCTGGCCGAGGGCGGCACGGTCGAGGTGCTCCCGCCGTTCGCAGGAGGGTGAACCGCACATCATGAGCAGCGATCAGCAGTACCCGTCGTACGGGGAGCAGCCGTACGGCACCCCCGCGCACGGGAACCGGCCGTACGAGAACCCGTCCCACGACGACCCCTCTCACGGCGACGCGTCCCACGGAGACCCTTCCTACGACAGCCCGTCCCACGACGCGTCGTACGACAACCAGGCGTACGGGAACCCCGCGTACGGGAACCAGGCCTACGACAGCCAGGCCTACGGCAACCGGACGTACGGGAGCCCCGACCAGGGTGCCCCGTCGTACGGGTACCAGGACCCCGGTGTCGCCCAGGCCTGGGACGGCCGGACCTGGGACACGCACCACCAGCCGGCCGTCCCGCCGTCCCCGGCCGCACCGCGGCAGGACGCCGCGCGGACCGCGTACCTGACGCCGCCGCAGGGGTCCGGGCCGGCGCCGGTCTCGTACCCGCTGCCGCCCGAGGTCCCGTACGACACCCCCACGACCGTGCTCCGGCCGGTCGCCCCGGAACCGGGCCCCGGGCCCGCTCCCGTGGCCGCCTCCTCCGTGGCCGCCCCTCCCGGAACCGCCGCGCCGGAGTACAGCGCGCCGACCACCCTGGGCAGCGCCCGGCTCACCGACGCCCAGCGCGCCCGCGCCGAGGGACGGTCACCGATCATCGACCCCGGCCTGCAGCCGGCCGCGCTGACCGCGCTGCTGGGTGTCCTGCTCGCGGCGGGCGCCGCCCTCGGCACGTACGGGCTGCTCCTCCCGCTGATCCTGCTCCAAGCCGTCACCGCCGCCGGATGGTTCCGGCTCAACGGCATGTGGCCCGCCCGCCAGGGCATCGCGCTCGCCTTCGCTGGCGGCGTCACCGCCGACATCGTGCTGCTCGCCGCCGGCAGGGAGCACGGCCCGGCCGCGATCCTCGGCACCCTCGGGGTGTGGGTGCTGCTGGTGCTGGTCCTTCAGCTGCGCAGCCGTGCGAGCGCCGACGAGCGGCAGTACGGCCTGATGGCCACCGTCGCGTCGGCGGCGCTCACCATCGTGGCGACCGGGCACCTCGCGGCCGTCCCCGACGCGGTGATCGTCGGCTCGCTCGCGGTCGCCGTGACGGTCCTCGCCCGGGCGCTGCCCCTGCCGGGTGCGGCGTCCCTCGTGGTGGCCCTGATCGCCGCCGCGGGCGCGGGTGTCGCGGCCGGGGGGCTGACCGGGACGGGCTCCTCGGGCGCGCTGCTGGGGCTCGGCGCCGGGGTCTGCGCCCTGATCGGGCACCGGGTCGCCGCCTACGACTACCCGTCCCGCTTCGTCCACATGACGGCCGGTGTGGCGCTGCCGCTCGCCGCCGCGGCGCCCGCCGTCCACCTGCTGGGGCGTGCCCTGGTCTGAGCGGGGAACCAATCAGTAACCCCGCACGTCGATCTTGTCGTGACGGGGGGATACCGGGCGCGAACAGGGTGGGGGAACACCGAGACATGCGTGCACTGCGAATACTGCTGATCACCGCCGTCATCCTCGGTGGACTCTTCGTGATCGCGGACCGGCTGGCGGTGAACTACGCCGAATCCGAGGTCGCCGACCGGATACGGGCGAAACAGGGGGCGACGGCGGGCCCGGCGGACGTGTCCATACAGGGCTTTCCGTTCCTGACCCAGGCGCTGGCCAAGGAGCTCGACGAGGTCGACGTCACCCTCAGGGGGGTCGAGGCGTCGACCGGCGGACGCACGGTCCGCATCTCCGAGATGACCGCGGCGCTCCACGACGTGCGGCTGGGGGACGGCTTCTCCACGGCCACCGCCGCGACCGCCACCGGCAGTGCGCGCCTCTCCTACGCCGATCTGGGCAGCGCCTCCGGTGAGGACGTCACCGTCGGCTTCGGCGGCAACGGCAAGGTCAAGGTGACCGGCTCGGTCGAGGTCCTCGGCCGCAGCATCACCCGCAGCGTGCTGTCCACCGTCAGCGTCGTCGACGGTGACACCATCCGCGTGCGCGCCGACGAGGTCCCCGGCGAGGGCATCCCCGGCGTGGAGGAACTGGTGCGTGAGCGCACCGACTTCGACCGGAAGATCGAGGGGCTCCCGGTCGGCCTGAAGCTCCAGAAGGTCGAGGCGACCGCCGAGGGCGTCGTCATCACGCTGACCGGCAGCAACGTCTCCCTGGCGGGCTGACGCGAAGCCGGGGACGGCGCGACACGGCGGCGACACGGCGGGGCGACGGGCTGACGGCGGGCTGACGGCGGGGCGACGGGCTGACGGCGCGGGCTCCGACCCGGGTGGCGCCGCGAGCGCGGCCACATGGTGAGACGGGGGCGTCCGCTCCGTAACCACCAGGGAGGACGCCGTCGCGGCGGGCGGCCGGGGCCACTGCCGGGCGGCCACTCCATCTCGCATCGCGGACGATCCCGTCTCACCATCCGACACGCCGGTGACACGGCCACCTGTCCGTCCCTACGATCGGACGCATGAAGCGACAGGCGGAACTCACGAAGCGGCGGGCAGTAGACCTGTGCCGCGTCGCCGCCATGCTCTGTCGCTCCGTCTGAGCGGGAGCCCGCCTCCCGCGTTCCCGGGCCCTCGAGCACCTCGGGCCCATCCCCCGTGCCGCACGCAGCCACGCACGCGCTCGCCGCTCGTACCCCCGTACGCGAAGAGCGCGCGGCACACCCTGTCACACCCCGCCGCACACTGCCCCGGAGGAGAAACGCATGAGCCGCAGCGATGTCCTGGTAGACGCCGACTGGGTCGAGGCCCACATCGACGACCCGAAGGTCGTCATCGTCGAGGTGGACGAGGACACCTCGGCGTACGACAAGAACCACATCAAGAACGCCGTCCGGATCGACTGGAAGCAGGACCTCCAGGACCCGGTCCGCCGCGACTTCGTCGACCAGGAGGGCTTCGAGAAGCTCCTTTCCGCGAAGGGCATCTCCAACGACGACACCGTCGTCCTCTACGGCGGCAACAACAACTGGTTCGCCTCGTACGCCTACTGGTACTTCAAGCTGTACGGCCACGAGAGCGTCAAGCTCCTCGACGGCGGCCGCAAGAAGTGGGAGCTCGACTCCCGCGACCTGGTCGACGGCTCCGAGGTCCCCAGCCGCCCGGCCACCCAGTACAAGGCCAAGGCCCAGGACACCTCGATCCGCGCCTTCCGCGACGACGTCGTCGCCGCCATCGGCAACCTCAACCTGGTCGACGTGCGCTCCCCCGACGAGTTCAGCGGCAAGCTGCTCGCCCCGGCACACCTCCCGCAGGAGCAGTCGCAGCGCCCCGGCCACGTGCCGAGCGCCCGCAACATCCCGTGGTCGAAGAACGCCAACGACGACGGCACCTTCAAGTCGGACGAGGAGCTCAAGGCGCTGTACGCCGACGAGCGGGTCGACCTGGAGAAGGACACCATCGCCTACTGCCGCATCGGTGAGCGCTCGGCCCTGACCTGGTTCGTCCTGCACGAGCTGCTCGGCCAGCAGAACGTCAAGAACTACGACGGCTCGTGGACCGAGTACGGCTCCCTGGTCGGCGTGCCGATCGAGCTCGGCGCCAACAAGTAATCCCGGACCTCCCGTCCCCCTCGACCCCTCAGGAGTACCCCATGTGTGGAGCACAGGCCGGCGGCCCGGACGCTTCGACGATCAAGCCCGGTGAGACCACGATCCAGGGCCAGGTGACGAAGGACGGCGAGCCCGTCGTCGGCTACGTCCGCCTGCTGGACTCGACCGGCGAGTTCACCGCCGAGGTCCCGACCTCCGCGACCGGCCAGTTCCGCTTCTACGCGGCCGAGGGCACGTGGACCGTCCGCGCCCTCGTCCCGGGCGGCACGGCCGACCGCACGGTCGTCGCCCAGCAGGGCGGCCTGGCCGAGGTCGCCATCGCCGTCTGACGGCGACCGCTGTACCGGCCGTGGGGCCGCACCTCCTGGGGGTTGGACGCTTACCGGGACCGAGGTGCGGCCCTTCGGTCGTTCCCGGCCTACGCTGGAGGTATGTACGCCCGGCGTCGGCACCTGTACCTCGGGATGATGACGGCCTGCCTGGTGCTCTTCGTGGGCGCCTGGGCCGTCGTCCGCCTGTGGTCCACGCCCGCCGCCGTCGCGATGTGCTTCGTCGCCATGGTCATCCCGCCGGTCGCCGCGGTGGTCGCCAACCGGCGCGGTCCCGAGGACCGCTGGTGGGACGACCCTCCCCCCGAGCTCCGCCGGGCTCCCCCCGAGCTCCCCCGGGGAGGTGCCCCCACCGGCGACCCCACGTCCGACGCCTGGTGGGACGAGCTCGACGGCAAGCGGAGCGGGTAGGGGACGCCGGCAGGCGCCGGTGAGCGTCGCCGGGTGCGTCAGTAGACGAGCGCCTGCGCGTCGTCGGCCATCGCCTCGCTGACGAAGACCTGCGCGCCCGCGATCCGTACGCCCTCCAGGACGTCCTTCTCGGTGATCTCGCGGCGCGCCGCGCACTGGGTGCACAGGGTGATCCGGCCGCCCGCCAGGATCGAGTCGACGAGGTCCGGCAGGGGCGCGGCGTGCGGCAGTGCGAACTCGGCCGCGCGGCCCGGCAGCGCGAACCACGACGACTCGCCGGTCAGCCAGAGCGAGACCTCCACCCCGCTGGCGACGGCGACCGCCGCCACCGTGAAGGCCTGCGAGCAGCGCTCGGGGGCGTCGGCCCCTGCGGTCACCTTGATCACGAGCTTCTTCGCCATGTACGGAACTGTAATGCGCGCCGGCACAACCCCGTTCGACCCGCACGTGTCACGTCGGCGCGTCCGGCGGGGAGTCCCTGGACGGCGCCGGGAGGGTTCGGCTACGACCCGGTCCGGTCCGGCGCCAAGGGCGGCGCCGCCGCCGTGCCGTTCCACCGGACGGTGATCCTCCCGACCCGGCTCCTGGGCCGAACCTCACACGAAGCGGCCGGGGACCAAGCATTAGGCTGGTACCCGGCCCCTTCTTCGCCCACCACGCTCACGAGGAGCAACCCGTGCTTGAGGCTTTCTTCTCCGCCCTGCTGGTCCTGGTCTGTGTCGGCGTCATCGCCTTCGCCGCCCTGACCGTGAAGAAGCTGTACCAGGGCCAGCGCTGACCACCCGTACAGGCACCACTGACCGACAGAGCTGCTCATGATCGAGATCCCGTCCGACCTCAACCCCGGCCTCGTCCCCCTCGCGTTCCTCCTCGGTACGTGGGAGGGCGCGGGTGTGTCCGACTTCCCCGGCGCGGAGAAGTGCAACTTCGGCCAGTCCGTCACCTTCAGCCACGACGGCCGGGACTTCATCGAGTACACGTCCCGCACGTGGGTCCTGGACTCGGAGGGCAACAAGGTGCGCCCGCTGGAGAGCGAGAGCGGCTACTGGCGCATCGACGGCGACCGCAAGGTCGAGATCGTCATGGTGCGCGACCAGGGCATCGTCGAGGTCTGGTACGGCGAGCTCGCCGACCAGAAGCCGCAGATCGACCTGGTCACGGACGCCGTCGCGCGCACCGCCGCCTCGGGCCCGTACAGCGGCGGCAAGCGGCTGTACGGCTATGTGAAGGGCGACCTGATGTGGGTCGGCGAGAAGTCGACGCCCGAGGTGCCGCTGCGCCCGTACATGTCGGCGCACCTCAAGAAGGTCGTCACGCCCGAGCAGGTCGAGGCCTGGGCCAAGGACCTCGGCGACCTGCCGGACGACGGCATCGCCTTCTTCAAGTAGGCCGGTTCGTCGAGCGGGCCGGTTCTTCACACGGTCCCGGTCCTTCGCGGCCGGGGGAAACGAGGGTCGGTGCTCCTACACTGGACGGCGTGGTGAGCACCGACTGGAAGAGCGACCTGCGGCAGCGCGGCTACCGACTGACTCCCCAGCGCCAGCTTGTCCTGGAGGCGGTGGACGTCCTGGGGCACGCGACGCCCGACGACATCCTCACCGAGGTGCGCAAGACGGCCTCCGGCGTGAACATCTCCACCGTCTACCGGACGCTGGAGCTGCTGGAGGAGCTGGGTCTGGTCAGCCACGCCCACCTGGGGCACGGCGCGCCGACGTACCACCTCGCCGACCGCCACCACCACCTGCACCTGGTCTGCCGTGACTGTACGAACGTCATCGAGGCGGATGTGGAGGTGGCCGCGGACTTCACCGGGAAGCTGCGCGAGACGTTCGGGTTCGACACCGACATGAAGCACTTCGCGATCTTCGGCCGGTGCGCGGACTGCACCGAGAAGCGTATGACCAACGGGTCGTAGGCTTAACGCCATGAAGAGCCCTCTCCTGTCCCAGCCCGGCGCGGTGCCCGCCGAGGGACGCGACGAAGGTGTCGCCGCGCACTACGGCGACCTTTTCCGCGAACAGCGCGCCCTGGCCGCCGGCAAGGGCCTGGTGGACCTCAGCCACCGCGGTGTCGTCACCGTCACCGGCGAGGACCGGCTCGGCTGGCTGCACCTGCTGCTCACCCAGCACGTCAGCGAGCTGCCGGCCGGCCGGGCCACCGAGGCGCTGATCCTCTCCGCGAACGGGCACATCGAGCACGCCCTGTACCTCGTCGACGACGGTGAGACGGTCTGGGCGCACGTCGAGCCCGGCACGCAGGAGGCGCTGATCGGCTACCTGGAGTCGATGAAGTTCTTCTACCGGGTCGAGGTCGCCGACCGCAGCGACGACATCGCCGTCGTGCACCTCCCGGCCGGCTCCATCGCCGAGGTCCCGGAGGGTGTCGTCGTACGGGAGACCTCGTACGGCCGCGACCTGTTCCTGCCGCGCGCCGACCTGGAGCCGTACGCCACCGACCACGGGCCGCTCGCCGGGATCCTGGCGTACGAGGCGCTGCGCGTCGAGGGGCACCGCCCGCGGCTGGGCTTCGAGACCGACCACCGCACCATCCCGCACGAGCTGGGCTGGATCGGCAGCGCCGTCCACCTCCAGAAGGGCTGCTACCGGGGCCAGGAGACGGTGGCGCGCGTCCACAACCTGGGGAAGCCGCCGCGCCGGCTGGTCTTCCTGCACCTGGACGGCAGCGAGGTCCACCTGCCCGCCCCCGGCACGCCGATCCGGCTGAAGGCCGAGGGCGAGGAGGGGCGGCAGCTCGGGTTCGTCACCACCGCCGTACGCCACCACGAGCTGGGCCCGATCGCGCTCGCGCTGGTCAAGCGGAACGTGCCGGTGGACGCCGAGCTGATCGCCGGCAACACCGCCGCGGCGCAGGAGACGATCGTCGAGCCGTAGCCGTAGCCGTAGCCGTAGCCGTAGCCGTAGCCCGTAGCCCGTAGCCGGGTCCGGAACTGCGGCTCCCCGCCGGTCCCGGCCGGGTCCGGGGCCCGGTCCCGGACGTCGGGCCTCAGACGTCGACGACGATCGTGAACGGGCCGTGATTCGTGAGCGAGACACGCATGTCCGCCCCGAACCGGCCCGTCTCCACGCGCGCCCCCAACTCCCGCAGCCGGGCCACCACCTCGTCCACCAGCGGCTCGGCGACCTCGCCGGGCGCCGCCGCGTTCCAGGTGGGGCGGCGGCCCTTGCGGGCGTCCCCGTAGAGGGTGAACTGCGAGATCACCAGCAACGGGGCGTTCACGTCCGAGCAGGACTTCTCCCCTTCCAGGATCCGCACCGACCACAGCTTGCGGGCCAGCTGCGCCGCTTTCTCCACGGTGTCCTCGTGGGTGACCCCCACCAGCACACACAACCCTTCGCCGACGATCTCGCCGACGGTCTCCCCCGCCACGACGACCTTCGCGCCCTCGACCCTCTGCACCACTGCACGCATGGCTCAAACCTAACCGGGGCCGAACGGGTGCAGAGCACCCGCACCGACCATGAGGGAGTGGCACCATGCCTGTCAGGCGGTGCGGCTCCGCACCGGTCGAGGGGACGGATCCACCATGAGCACACCTGGCGCCGGGCAGACGCCACATCCCGCACAGCCGGCCCGTACCGGCACCGGTGCCGCCGTACGGCCACCGGTGCAGCGCACGCCGATCGAGTCCGTCCTGCCGGAGGTGCGGCAGCCCGACCTCACGACGCTGCGGCTGCCGGAGCTGCGCGCCCTGCGGCGCGACGCCCACGGCGACGAGGCGGACCTCAGCTACGTACGGCGGCTGCTCCAGGGCCGTATCGACATCCTCCGGGCCGAGCTGGCCCGCCGCGGCGGGGCGCAGGTCCCGGTGGTGATGGACCGGCTCTCGGAGATCCTCGCCGACACCCCGTCCCAGCACCGCTCCTCCGCCCGCCACGTCACGCTGTCCACACCGCGCGGCGAGACGTACCGGCGGCTGGCCGCGGAGATGCTGGGCGACATCGAGCTGTCGGACCTCACCGCCCGAACGGACGAAGAGCTGAGCGCCGCGATGGGACGCCTGGCACGCTGTGAACAGCAGGTGTCCCGGCGCCGGCAGCAGCTCCAGCGGACAGCCGACGATTGCAGCGCCGAGATCGCCCGCAGGTACCGTGAGGGAGAAGCTCAAGTAGACGACCTGCTCACCTGAGTCCCCGGATCTCTTTTCCGGTCTTTCCGGGCGCGGGTCGCGTGTCCCGGAAGGCCACCGTCATGACCTCCACCTCCGCCACCGCAGCCATACCCCCGGTCCTCGCCGAGGTCGTCCGGTCGGGGTTCGTCGAGGGCCACCATCGGGGATCGCTGGTCGTGCTGGCCGAGGACGGCAGCGTCGAGACGACGGCCGGGAACGCCACGGCGCCCGTCTTCCCCCGCTCGTGCAACAAGCCCATGCAGGCCGCGGCGCTGCTGCGCGCCGGGCTCGACCTGTCGGGCGAGCGGCTGGCGCTGGCCGCCGCGAGCCACTCAGGCGAATCGTTTCACCTCGACCTCGTACGCAAGATGCTCGCCGAGCACAAGCTGTCCGATTCGGCCCTGCAGACCCCGCCCGACCTGCCGCTGGACCCGGTGGAGGCCGAGACGTACCTCGCCTCCGGGAAGGTCCGCGACCGGGTCACCATGAACTGCTCCGGCAAGCACACCGCGATGCTCGCCGCCTGCGCGCTGAACGGCTGGGACCCGGCCTCCTACCTGGACCCGTGCCACCCGCTCCAGCGGCTGATCCTCGACGAGGTCCAGGCGGCGTCCGGCGAGACCGTCGACACGGTCGGCACCGACGGGTGCGGCGCCCCGCTGATGGCGATCAGCCTGGTGGGGCTGGCCCGCGCGTTCCGCTCGTACGTCCTGGCCGAGCCGGGCACGCCGCAGCGGCGGGTCGCGGACGCGATGCGCGCGCACCCCGAGTACGTGGCGGGGACGCGGCGGCCGGACACCTGGCTGATGCGCGAGGTGCCCGGGGCGCTGTCCAAGATGGGCGCGGAGGCCGTGCAGGCGGTGGCGCTGGAGGACGGTCGCGCGCTGGCCTTCAAGATCGACGACGGTGGCGGG
This sequence comes from Streptomyces sp. NPDC006368, assembly GCF_040612535.1. NCBI lineage: Bacteria > Bacillati > Actinomycetota > Actinomycetes > Kitasatosporales > Streptomycetaceae > Streptomyces > Streptomyces sp. NPDC006368. The sequence continues at coordinate 32,861 of NZ_JBEXQK010000027.1, read as the reverse complement.
CGGGCGCTGGGCCCGGTCCTGGCGCGCGGACTGCGCCTGCTGGGCCTGGACGCCGATGCTCCGGTCCTGGCCCGCATCGCGGACGCGCCCCTGCTGGGCGGCGGCGAGCGGGTCGGCGAGATACGGGCCGCGTTCTAGCCTTTCCGGGCAGTGTCCCCGGGGTGCGGCCCGGGTTTGAAAGTCGCGTCCCAGGACGGGGCGGCCGGGGTTCGAGGCTCGCGTCCCGGGACGGGGCGGCCCGGACAAACCCGGTGCGGGATGCCCGCGGTGCTGGGCCCGGGAAAACCCTGTGCGTGGCGGCGGGGCGGGCGCCTAGCGTGGCGGGCATGAGCGTCGACGTCCGCACCGTCACCGAGTCCGAGTACCCCGACTGGCTGCGCGCCCTGCGCACCGGGTTCCTCAAGCCGCCGGCGGTTCCGGACGAGGAGGTCCGCCGGAGGCTCGCGCACACGGACCTCGACCGCACCCGGGGCGCCTTCGACGCGGGCCGCTGCGTCGCCACGTTCCGGTCGTTCGCGCAGGAGCTCACCCTGCCGGGCGGCGCCTCCGTGCCCGCGAGCGCGGTGACCAACGTGACCGTCTCACCCACGCACCGGCGGCGCGGGCTGCTCAGCCGCATGATGGCCGCCGACCTCGCGGCGGCCGGGGAGCGCGGGGACGCCGTCTCCACGCTGATCTCCGCCGAGTACCCGATCTACGGGCGGTACGGCTACGGCCCGGCCACCTGGACCACCGACTGGACCGTCGACGTGCGGCGCGCCGGCCTGGACCCGCGCCGGCCGGGCCCGGAGGACGGCGGCCGGGTCGACATGGTGGACGCCTCCGACATACGCAAGGCCGGCCCGCTCCTGCACGACCGGCTGCGCGCCGCCCTGCACGGCGTGGTCAGCCGCGACCAGCACGACTGGGAGGTCCTCACCGGCGTCGACCCACTGCCGGGCCGGCCCTGGACGGAACCCTTCTACGCGCTGTACCGCGCGCCCTCCGGCGAGGCCGAGGGGTACGTCTCGTACTCCGCCGACGACACCTGGGACGACGGCAAGCAGCCGCTGAACACCGTGACCGTGCGGGATCTGATCGCGGTCACCCCGGCCGCCGAGCGGGCGCTGTGGCGGTTCCTCTGCTCCATCGACTGGGTGACCTTCGTCAGGAGCGGCCACCGCGCCCCGGACGACCTGCTGCCCCTGGTGCTGCCGGACCCGCGGGCGGCGCGCGTCACGACGCACGCGGACCTCATGTGGGTGCGGGTCCTCGACGTCGTACGGGTGCTGCGGTCCCGTACGTACGCGACATCCGGCACCCTCGTGCTGGACCTGCGCGACCCGGCGGGCCTCGCGGGCGGCCGTTTCCGGCTGGACGCCTCGCCCGAGGGAGCGGCGTGCGCCCCGACGACCGCCTCGGCGGACCTGACCATGGACATCGGGGAGCTCGGCGCGCTCTGCCTGGGCGACGAGTCGGCGGTGCGGCTGGCGGCGCTGGGCCGCGTGGAGGAGTCCACGCCGGGCGCGGCGGCGCGGGCGGAGCTGCTGCTGCGCACGCCGCGGCGGCCGTGGTGCCCGGACGTCTTCTGACGCCCTGGGCCATCCGCGTCACACGGTGAGCACCACCTTGCCGAGCAGGCCGCGGCCCTCGATCGCGGCGTGGGCGTCCGCCGCGCGCTCCAGTGGGAAGGTGGCGCCGATCACCGGCCGCAGCCGCCCGGCCGCCGCCTCCGCCAGCGCCCGCGCCGCCCTGAGGGCGTGCTCCGCGTCCGGCAGGCGGACGTCCTCAATGCCGAGAAGCCGCACGCCCCTGGCCCGCGCCTGCTCCGGGTCCACCGGCGCGAAGCCGCCCGTGGGCGCCCCGTGCGCCGAGAACCGCCCGCCCGGCGCGACCAGGCCGAACGCCGCCAGGCCCACCTGACCGCCCACCCCGTCCAGCACGACATCGGCGCCGCCGTTCCCGAGCGCCTCGCGGGCCGCCTCCACCCAGTCCGGGGCGCCCGCGTCGACGACCGCGTCGGCGCCCAGGTCCCGGACGAACGCGGCCTTCCGCGCGCCGCGCGCGGTGCCGAGGACACGGGCGCCGGCCGCCTTCGCCAACTGGACCAGCACGGTGCCCATGCCGCCGGACGCGCCGACGATCAGCACCGTCTCGCCGGGCTTCACCTCCGTCGCCTCCAGCAGGGCGGTCGCCGTGACGCCGTCGTGGACGAGCGCGGCGGCGTCGGTGAACGGCACGCCGTCCGGGATGGGCGTCACCGACTCGACGGGGGCGGCGGCGAGTTCGGCGTACCCGCCGGTGAAGCCGAGCGAAGCGACCACCCGGCGGCCCACCCACGCCCCGTCGACGCCCGGGCCGACGGCCCGTACCGTGCCGGCGATCCCGCCGCCCGGGACGTAGGGCGGCTCGACGGGGAAGTAGTCCGTGCCCCAGCCGGATCGCACCTGGGTCTCCACGAAGATCGTGTCCACCGCGGCGACCGCCACGAGCACCTGCCCGGTTCCCGCCACCGGTGCGGGGACCTCGGCCGGGACCAGTACCTCCGGACCGCCGAACGCCACCGCCTGTGTCACGCGCATGAGTCCACACCCCTCCCGTGTGGGCGGTGTCCGGTCCGTCCGGCGCCCACCGGCACGAGTCTGGAACCTCACGTTTGGTTGAGGTCAAGTGGTGGGGGCGAGGTGGTGGGGGTGGGGTGATGGGGGTCAAGTGGTGCGTACGCTCTCCTCCCATGAGCGGGTTGCGCGAGCGGAAGAAGCGGCTGACGTACGAGGCGATCTCGGAGGCGGCGATCGCGCTCTTCCTGGAGAAGGGCTTCGACCGGGTCTCGGTCGCGGAGGTCGCGGCGGCGGCCGACGTGTCGAAACCCACGCTGTTCCGGTACTTCCCGGCCAAGGAGGACCTGGTCCTGCACCGGTTCGCCGACCACCAGGACGAGGCGGCGCGCGTCGTGCGCGCCCGGCCCGCGCACACCGGCCCGCTCGACGCGCTGCACCGCCACTTCCTCGACGGGCTCGCGCGCCGCGACCCGGTGACCGGGCTGAGCGACGAGCCGTCGGTGCTCGCCTTCCACCGGCTGCTGTACGGGACGCCCAGCCTGGTCGCGCGGCTGTACGCGTACCAGGGCACGTCCGAACGCGTGCTCGCGGAGGCGCTGGGGGAGGTGTTCGGGGGCGAGGCGGTGGGACCGGCCGCCGACGGGGTGGTGGCCGGCGGTGTGGCGGCGCGGCTCGCGGCGGGCCAGATCGTCGCCGTACTGCGGATCCTGGCCGAGGAGAACTGGCGGCGGATCTCGGCGGGGGAGACCGCCGGCGCGGTCGAGCCGGACGCGATGGCCGCGGCGGACCTGGCTTTCCGGCAGTTGGGGGAGGGGCTACGGCTTCGCGCGTGACCGCGTGACGCGGGTTGCCGCTCCGGGTAGGGCCGACGCCAGGGGGGCCGCCGCCCCTCCCCTGGACACATGGAGGGGCGGCGGTGAAGACGGGTCATGCCGGGGCCGGGGGCGCCGGAGCGGTCACCACATCACGGGCAGCCGCTCCGGGATGCGCTTCATGAATCCGGTCCGCCAGACCAACTGGGCGACGGGGACGGCGAGCTGGAGATCCGGCATCCGGTCCAGCAGCGTCTCCAGGGCGATCTCCGCGTGCTTCTTGCCCAGCGCGGTGGCGGGGCAGTAGTGCTGACCGCCGCCGAAGGACAGGTGGGCGGTGTTGTTCTCCCGGGTGAGGTCCACGGTGTGCGGGTCGGCGAACACCTCGGGGTCGAAGTTGGCGCCCTCGACCAGGACCAGGACCAGTTCTCCCTTCTTCACCTCCACGTCCCCGAGGATGACGTCCTGCAGGGCGAGGCGCGGCAGACCGTCGCCGATCGACAGGTTGATCCTCAGCAGCTCGTCGACGCCCGCCGGGATCTTCGCGCGGTCGGCGAGCAGTTCGGCCTTCAGCTCGGGGTGCTGGATGAGTGAGAAGAGTGCCATGGTGAGGAAGCCCGCGGTGGAGATCACGCCCGCGCCGAACATGGTGACACCGACCGTCGCCAGCATCTCGTCGGTGAGGTGGTCGTACTCCGGGTCGTCGCGCAGCGCCGCGAGCTCGGCCATCAGCCCGGTGGTCGCCGGGTCGTCCAGTCGCTCGACCATGTACGCCATGTCGCGGTCCCAGTTCAGCTTCGCGCCGGTGACGGGGCAGGCCGAGTTCATGAACGCGATGTCCAGGCTGCGCATCAGGCGCGGCGCGTCCGCCTCCGGGATGCCGAGGATGTGGCAGTGCATGGCCGCGGAGTACGGGTCGGCGAACTGTCCGCGCAGGTCGGCCGGTGCCCCCTCGGCCATCAGCCGGTCGACCAGGCCGGCCGCGGTGGACCGCATCCACTCCACCAGGCCCGGGGCCTTGGGGTTGAGCGCCTTGAGCACCGCCTTGCGCAGCCCTGCCCCGGTGATGTTGCCCATGTTGTTGACGACCTCCGGCGGGATCGTCAGGGCGTACTGCCTTGGAACACCGGGCGCCGAGGTGTCCTTCAGGCTGAACCGCCGGTCCTCCAGGACCTGCTTGCACAGGGCGTGGGACGACACGAGCCACGCCTCGTCACCGGCGATCGTCCGCACCCGCTTCACGGGCTCCTCGCGCAACAGGTCTATTTCATCCGGGAGTTGGTCGCCGCGCCAGGAGAAGGGGAAGGCGAGCAGCTCGTCGGGCAGCGTCTCAACGGACATCGGGGTCTCCTTCGGCGAGCCGGGCGGGGGTGACGATGGCGTGGCCCTGGTTGCGGGACGCGCGCAGCCCGGAGCCGCGCGAGTACAGCAGCTCGGCCATCGGCAGGAGCTGGTGGTAGCAGTTGAGGGAGGACGGGACGCCCAGGATGGCGGGGGTGTCCAGGAAGAGCGGGGCCTCGGCGCAGACGTACTCCATGCACACCCGGCGCTGTCGCTCGGTGGCGGTCCTGCCGTCCAGGACCTTGGAGGACAGGAAGGCGTCGACGAGCGCCTCGCAGGTCGCGCGGAACTCCGCGTCCGTCCTCAGCCGGTTCTGGAGGTGGTCATGGATGTCCCGGTACGCCGGGTTGGCCGTGAACTCCGACATGGGGTGGGCGCGGAGCCGTTTTCCGTCGGGGTCGACCGTCCGCACCGCGTTCGTCACCTTGGCGCGTACGCCGCGCAGGTTCTTCACTGCTTTGCGCCGGGCGTCGTCGGCGGGATACCCGGACGCCTCGTACATCTCGGCGACGTGGAGGTCGGTATAGACGAAATCAACCTGGTCGAAGTGGGCGGTGCCCCACCGGGCCAGGTCGATGACGCGTTGGGCGGAGAAGTAGCTGTTGCCGGGTGACACGCCGATCACGGCGTGCGCGCCTTCGGCGCATATGACCTGGCAGTGGGCGGTGTAGGGCTGGACGTGGAACAGGCCGGCCGCTGTGGCCGGGGGAGTGAAGGGCTGGATTTCGAAGACGGTCTCAGTTGACAACTGGAAAGCGTCCTTTGTGTCGCTAGTCCCGGAGGAGCCTCGTGCTCCTGGTGTGGCGACGACGCCGTGAAGTTAGCTTCCGGACACGGAGAGTGTCAACGACGGACGGTGTGGGTGGCTTCCGTACACGGATTGTTTCCTTCCATGCCACCTGAGTGACAGGTGATGTTCATGTTCCGGTCCGGAGCTCGGGGCCCGCGAGTGCGGCCGACGGCTGTTCCGCGGCGGCGGCTTCCGGCGTCCCGCCGCGGCGCGGCACCGCGAGGACGGCGGCGAAGGCGGCGGTGAGCAGACCGGCCCCGAGGTGAAGGTCAGGCGGTAGGCGCTGGTGGTAGGGCGGCAGGGCCGGCCCGAACCCGGCGGCGGGGATGAGGGCTTGGACCGGGTTGGCGCCGGAGGCGCTGTGTGAGCGCGGGATCCGCAGCGGCATGAGCGGGTTGGTGGCGGTGGCCTGGCGTGCGACGAACCCCGTGAGCAGTGCGAGGGTGGGGGCGCCGAAGCCGAGCGTGGGCGCGGATGTTCAGCCGTGCTGGATGGGGCCCCGGCTTCGACGCCGAGGCCGCCTGGTCCGCGGTCGGCGGGCAGGGTGAGGGCGGGTGCGGCGACAATTCGATCCGTACCGGATCATCCGGAAAAAGACCGTCGCCGCGCGGTCGCGCTCAGAACCGCCCGGTGATCCTGACGGGCGTCACCCGCACCAGGACCCGGTCGCCGTCGTTCTTCGACGCCGGATTGAAGGTGGCGTACTTCTGACCCGTGTACTTGAGCGACAGCTCGTCCACGATCTCCGCGGAGGGGTCCGGCGTGACGGTCGCGGTCCCCCGGATCGCCGCGTACACGTACGGCGTCTCCGGCGGGTTGATCATCACGGTGACGCGCGGGTCGCGGGCGAGGTTCCTGCCCTGCACACGGTCCACGGTCGTCGAGAAGATCAGGTCGTCACCGTCGCGCTTGATCCAGACGACCGTCAGGTGCGGCTGCCCGTCGGGCAGTATCGTCGCCACGGTCGCGAAGGCCTTGGATTCGTCGATGTACGTCTTCAGGTCGTCCGAAAGGCTGACTGCCACGGTCGGGTCCTCTGTTCGGAGCGGGCGGGTGTCCGCAGGTGTCAACGCCCTTGCCCGGCGAGCGAATTCCAGGACGCCGGCGCGAGGCGGCCGACGTCGACCAAGGGCGAGGTCAACCGTGGCTTACGGGCGCAGTGACTCACGGGCGCAGAAACTCACGGCCTCACGGCGGCGACGGGCTCACGGTGACGGGCTGGTGGCGGGCGAGCAGCAGATGGCCGCCCGGGAGTCAGGGCGCGGTGAAACCCCCCGAAGACACCGGGCAGTTGCCTCGGCGGCGTGTGGAGGGTCGAGCACCGGGCGACGCTGCCGCCGAGCGCGCCGTCGGCCAGGTCCGGGGCCGTCATCGACCCCACCTCGAACCGCAGTTCCGGGTAGGTCCGGGGCCGTCATCGACCCCACCTCGAACCGCAGTTCCGGGTAGGCGCGGCGCGCGCCGCGGCCACCATCTCCGGTGACGAGTCGGCGCCGTACGCGCTCTTCACCCCGAGGCCGTGCAGATGCGCCGTCACCCGGCCGGGGGCGCCCGCGCCCCGGATCGGCGACCGGCCCGGTGGTGGCCCCGTCCCGTACGAGGTCGGCGAAGGCCGCGAGCATCGCCCGGTCCAGCGGCTCGGCGGCCAACTTGTGTGCGGCCGGCGGAATGTAGGAGGCGGCGACGGTGGCGTAGGCCGTCCGAGTGGCGTGGAGGCGGTCCGGTGACGTCACGGCGGACGATCGTGCGCGGGTCGGGCCTCGGTCAGGCGCCTACGTAGGCCGCGAGGTGCTCGCCGGTGAGGGTGGAGCGGGCGGCGACGAGGTCGGCGGGTGTGCCCTCGAAGACGATCCGCCCGCCGTCGTGGCCGGCACCGGGGCCGAGGTCGATGATCCAGTCGGCGTGCGCCATGACCGCCTGGTGGTGCGCGATGACGATGACGGACGTGCCGGCGTCGACGAGCCGGTCGAGCAGGCCGAGCAGTTGCTCGACGTCGGCCAGGTGGAGGCCGGTGGTCGGCTCGTCGAGGACGTAGACGAGCCGGTCGCCGCCCTTCTCGACGATGTGGGTGGCCAGCTTGAGCCGCTGCCGCTCGCCACCGGACAGCGTGGTGAGCGGCTGGCCGAGGGTGAGGTAGCCGAGCCCGACGTCGGCGAGCCGGTCGAGGATGCGGTGTGCGGCCGGGGTGCGCGCCTCGCCCGCGCCGAAGAACTCCTCGGCCTCGGCCACCGACATCGCGAGCACCTCGCTGATGTCCTTGCCGCCGAGGCGGTATTCCAGCACCGATGCCTGGAACCGTTTGCCCTCGCACTCCTCGCAGGGGGTGGCGACGCCGGCCATCATCGCCAGGTCGGTGTAGATGACGCCGGCGCCGTTGCAGGTGGGGCACGCGCCCTCGGAGTTGGCGCTGAACAGCGCCGGCTTCACGCCGTTGGCCTTCGCGAACGCCTTGCGGATCGGGTCGAGCAGTCCGGTGTACGTCGCCGGGTTGCTCCGTCGCGAGCCCTTGATCGCTCCCTGGTCCACCGGGACGATCCCCGCCCCGCCGGCCGCCGACTGCCGGCGCAGTGATCCGTGGATCAGCGAGCTCTTGCCGGAGCCCGCGACGCCGGTGACGACGCAGAGCACCCCGAGCGGGATGTCGACGTCGACGTTCCGGAGGTTGTTGCGGGTGGCGCCGCGGATCTCCAGCGCGCCGGTGGGCTTGCGCACCGTCTCCTTGAGGGCGGCGCGGTCGTCGAGGTGGCGGCCGGTGAGGGTGCCGGCGGTCCGCAGCTCTTCGACGGTGCCCTCGAAGCAGACGGTGCCACCGGCCGTACCGGCGCCGGGGCCGAGGTCGACGACGTGGTCGGCGATCGCGATCGTCTCCGGCTTGTGCTCCACCACGAGCACCGTGTTGCCCTTGTCCCGCAGGCGCAGCAGCAGGTCGTTCACGCGCTGGATGTCATGGGGGTGCAGGCCCGTGGTGGGCTCGTCGAAGACGTAGGTGGTGTCGGTGAGCGAGGAGCCGAGGTGGCGGATCATCTTGACGCGCTGTGCCTCGCCGCCCGACAGCGTGCCCGACGACCGGTCCAGCGAGAGGTAGCCGAGGCCGATCTCGACGAACGAGTCGAGGATCTGCCGCAGTGCGGCGAGCAGCGGTGCCACCGAGCGCTCATCGAGGTCGCGGACCCATTCGGCCAGGTCGCTGATCTGCATCGCGCACACGTCGGCGATGTTGAGCCCGGCGATCCGCGACGAGCGGGCCGCCTCACTGAGCCGGGTGCCGTCGCACTCGGGGCAGGTGGTGAAGGTGACCGCCCGGTCCACGAACGCCCGGATGTGCGGCTGCATCGCCTCCCTGTCCTTCGACAGGAACGATTTCTGGATCTTCGGGATCAGCCCCTCGTAGGTGAGGTTGGCGCCCTCGACCTTCACCTTGGTCGGCTCCCGGTGGAGGAAGTCGTGCATCTCCTTCTCGGTGAACTCGCGGATCGGTTTGTTCGGGTCGAGGAAGCCTGACTCGGCGTAGATCCGCACGGTCCACCAGCTGTCCGACTTCCAGCCGGGGATGGTGAACGCGCCCTCGGCGATCGACTTGGAGTCGTCGTAGAGCTGGCTGAGGTCGATGTCGGAGACCGCGCCCCGGCCTTCGCAGCGCGTACACATGCCACCGGTGCGGGTGAAGGTCGCCTTCTCGGTCCTGGTCCTGCCGGCGCCGCGTTCGACCGTGATCGCACCGCTCGCCCGGACGGAGGGGACGTTGAAGGAGAACGCGTTGGGCGAGCCGATGTGCGGCTGCCCGACGCGGCTGAAGAGGATGCGCAGCAGCGCGTTGGCGTCGGTGGCGGTGCCCACCGTGGAGCGGGGGTTGGCGCCCATCCGCTCCTGGTCGACGATGATCGCGGTGGTCAGCCCTTCGAGTACGTCGACCTCGGGCCGCGCCGGCGCCGGCATGAAGCCCTGCACGAAGGCGCTGTACGTCTCGTTGATCATCCGCTGTGACTCGGCTGCGATCGTGCCGAACACCAGGGAGCTCTTGCCCGAGCCGGAGACGCCGGTGAACACCGTCAGGCGCCGCTTCGGGATCTCGACGCTGACGTCCTTGAGGTTGTTCACGCGCGCGCCCCGCACGCGGATCAGATCGTGGCTGTCGGCGATGTGCGGCGCGGCTGCCCGCGTGTCCGCCCTCTTGGCCGTGCTCATCGTTGTCTCCCACTGTGAGGCGGGGCCGCGTTCGCGGTCCCCGTAGGCGTCACCCGGCTCCATCCGGCCCGAGCCGCGGGCCGACGCCGGCCGGTGCGGTGACCGGCCGGCACCGGTCTCACCTGTCGCGGCGCTGGGCGAAGCGCAGCATGTTGCCCGCGGGGTCGCGGAAGGCGCAGTCGCGGACCCCGTACGGCTGGTCGACCGGCTCCTGGAGCACCTCGCCCCCCGCGGCGCTGATGCGCTCGAACGTGGCGTCGCAGTCGTCGGTCGAGAAGATCACGCCGCGCAGCATGCCCTTGGCCAGGAGCTCCGCCATGGCCTGCCGGTCGGCGGGCGAGGCGTTCGGGTCCGCGAGGGGCGGTTCCAGCACGATCTCCACGTCGGGCTGCGACGGCGAGCCGACCGTCACCCAGCGCATCCCCTCGAACCCGACGTCGTTGCGCACCTCGAGCCCGAGCACGTCGCGGTAGAAGGCGAGCGCCTCGTCGTGGTCGTCGACGGCGATGAAGCACTGCGAAAGTCTGATGTCCATGCGCTCCACGCTACGGATGAGCCGCCGGGTTGGCTTCTCCGTTCCTGACCGGTTCCGCGTTCCTGAGTCCGGCGTTGCCGGGTCCGGCGTACTTGGGTTCCGCGTTCCTGAGTCCGGCGTTCCTGACCGGTCGCGTGAAGATCTTGGCGACGCAGGCGGGGATGGCCGCGCCGTCCTCGTGCCGGCGTGCCCGGTACGCACTCGGGCTCTCGCCCACCAGCTCGGTGAACCGCGAGCTGAACGACCCCAGCGACGTGCACCCGACCGCGAAGCAGACCTCCGTCACCGACAGGTCGCCGCGCCGCAGCAGGGCCTTGGCCCGCTCGATCCGGCGGGTCATCAGGTAGCTGTACGGCGTCTCCCCGAACGCGGCGCGGAAGCTGCGGGAGAAGTGGCCGGTCGACATGTGGGCCGCGCGGGCCAGCGCGGGGACGTCGAGCGGCTCCGCGTAGTCGCGGTCCATCAGGTCGCGCGCCCGGCGGAGCCGGACCAGGTCCCCCAGCGTCACCGGACCAGCATCGCACGGTCGCCGCAGGGCGCGGCGGCCGCTGTGGCGCCCTGCTCACCACCTTCGGCCGGGGCGATGCGCGACACACTTGCAAGCACTCGCTTGCAATAGTTAGCGCAGGGGTGCACCATCAACGCATGGCATCGCTCAACGTCGGCAATCTCGGTGAGTACCTGCGCGAGCAGCGGCGCAACGCGCAACTGTCGCTGCGGCAGCTCGCCGATGCCGCCGGGGTGTCCAATCCGTATCTGAGCCAGATCGAGCGCGGGCTGCGCAAGCCGAGCGCGGAGGTGCTGCAGCAGGTCGCCAAGGCGCTGCGGATCTCCGCCGAGACGCTGTACGTACGCGCCGGGATCCTCGACGAGCGTGAGCGCGAGGACGTGGAGACGCGCGCCGTGATACTCGCCGATCCCTCGATCAACGAGCGGCAGAAGCAGGTGCTGCTCCAGATCTACGACTCCTTCCGCAAGGAGAACGGGCTCGATACGGAGACCAGAAGTGCCGATGACACGACCGAGGACGGCACCTCACCCGAAGACTGAACCCGCGATACCGGAGGACCCATAGTGGCCATCATCGAAGAACTGCGTACGCCCCTCTACTTCGCCGCCGGTACGGCGGACCTCGCCGTGCGGCAGGCCAGGAAGGTGCCTGGCCTGATCGAGCAGATCGCCGCGGAGGCGCCGGCGCGGATCGACGCGGTGCGCAACACCGACCCCAAGACCGTGCAGGAGAAGGTGGCGGCCCAGGCCAAGGAGGCGCAGGCCACCGTCCAGGCGAGGATCACCGAGGTGGTCGGGTCCCTCGACACGGACCTGAAGAAGCTGGGCGAGAACGCCCAGGACCTGGCGATGCGGGGTGTCGGCGTGGCCGCCGAGTACGCGGTCAAGGCCCGCGAGGCGTACGAGCGGGTCGCCGAGCACGGCGAGCAGGCCGTGAGGCAGTGGCGCGGCGAGGCGGCCGAGGAGCTCACCGAGATCGCCGTGGCCGTCGAGCCGGACGCGCCGAAGACGCGGCCGGAGCCCCGGCCGGAGCCGGCCGGGAACAAGACCACCGCCCCCACGACGAAGACCCCGGCGGCCCGCAAGCCGGCGGCGAAGAAGCCCGCCACCCCCGCCGAGAGCTGACGCCCGGGGCCGGGCATGGGGCCGCGCGCTCCATGCCCGGCCCGGCGTGCGCCACCGGCGCCGCCCCCCGCCGCGCCCGGGCCGGGCGGCACCGCAGGGCCCTGGGCACGGGCCCCGGGCGCCGGACCGCGCGCGGCCCCCGCGTGCCCGCGGCGGGCACCTGTCCCGCTCCCCCCACCGGGCACGTTCGGGGTGGGGAGGGCGTTGTACGGGTACCTTGGCCGCGAGGGGCTCATCATCACTGACTAGGCGGTGCTCACCATGTTGCTCACGGGATTCGGCTCGTTCCTCGCCCTGATCTACCTGGCCATCCTCGTGATCGCCGTGGTCGCCTTCGTCTTCGCCGCGATCGCGCGCGAGGACGCCTACCGCGCCGCCGACAAGCAGACCAAGATGTTCTGGCTGATCATCCTGGGCGTCACCGTCGCGGTGAACCTGCTCGTGCCCATGCTGTTCCTGCAACTCGCCGGGCTCGTCGCGTCGATCGTGTTCATGGTCGACGTACGGCCCGCCCTCCAGCAGGTGTCCGGCGGTGGCCGGCGCGGCGGCGGGTCCAGCAGCGACGGGCCGTACGGCCCCTACAACGGCGGTCGTTAGGTCCGGTACAACGGCGGTCGTCAGGTCCGGGCTTCCCGCGGGGTGCCCGGGCCCCGGCTTCGGCGCCGGTCGCGGTCCAGGAGCAGCACCGCCACGTCGTCCGTGAGCTCGCCGCCGTTCAGCTCCCGCACCTGCGTCACCGCGGCGTCCAGGAGCTCCTCGCCGCCCAGGCCCTGCTCCAGCTGACGGTTGATCATCTCGACCATGCCGTCCTGGCCGAGCCGCGGCGAACCGGGCCCGGCCGAGCGGCCCTCGATCAGCCCGTCGGTGTACATCATCAGGCTCCACGAGCCGCCCAGCTCCACCTGGCGCCGCGGCCAGCGGGCGCGCGGCAGCAGGCCCAGCGCCGGGCCGCCGTCCTCGTACGGCAGGAGCTGCGCCGCCCGGCCGTCGCGGGCGATCAGGGGTGAGGGGTGGCCCGCCAGGCACAGCCCGGCCCGCCGCCCGTCCGGCGCGATGTCCACGGTGCACAGGGTCGCGAAGATCTCGTCGTTCTCACGCTCGTGCTCCAGCACCTGCTGGAGCGTGGAGAGCAGTTCGTCGCCGCACAGCCCCGCGAACGTCAGCGCCCGCCACGCGATCCGCAGCTCCACGCCCAGCGCCGCCTCGTCCGGCCCGTGGCCGCACACGTCGCCGATCATCGCGTGGACGGTGCCGTCCGGTGTGCGGACCGTGTCGTAGAAGTCGCCGCCCAGCAGCGCGCGGGAGCGCCCCGGCCGGTACCGGGCGGCGAACCGCAGGTCGGACCCCTGGAGCAGCGGTGTCGGCAGCAGGCCCCGCTCCAGACGGGCGTTCTCCTGCGCGCGCAGCCGGGACTCGGCCAGCTTCACCTGGACCGAGTCGGCGCGCTTGCGCTCGACGGCGTACCGGATGGCGCGGCTGAGCAGCGGCCCGTCGAGCTCCTCGCGGAAGAGATGGTCCTGGGCCCCCGCGCGTACCGCTTCGGCGGCGAGCTCCGTCTCGGCGGACGTGGTGAGCGCCAGGACGGCGTGGCGCGGCGCGAGGCTCAGCACGTGGCGCAGCGCCTCCAGCCGGTCGTCGCTCTGGCGCGGTGAGGGCAGGGCGAGGTCGAGAAGGACGCAGTGGACGTCGTCGGTGAGCAGCCGCTCGGCCTCGGTGAGGTTACGGGCGGTACGGATGCGGACCCGGCTGCCGGAGGCGTCCACCAGCTCCGGGGCGGTGAAGGTGCCCGCCGGGTCGTCCTCGATCAGGAGAAGGGTGAGGTCCGTGCCGCCGGCGGTCTCCGCGACGGCGGTGGAACCGGCAGGGGTCACCCTCTGTCGCGGTACGGGTACGGGCATCGATTCTGTTCCTTCCCTCCCCCCGAGGGCGCGGTGGCGCGTCGGTCGACGCACCACCAGACCGGGACCATAGCGGTCCTCGGCGGCCCTGCGGAATGGTGATCGGTGAACAGCCGATGGCATATGCCGCGGTGTGGGAGGTAGTTGGGCATCCGCCCATGACGAACGTCACGCGCCGTTTGTTGGGCGGGTCACACGGCCGACGGCTCCCGGGTGACGGCCGAGGGGCGCCGGTACGGGACGGGATGTCCTACTTGTCCGGGCGTACGACCCCGAGGATCCGCATCGAGCCGGCGCCTGCCACCGTCACGTTCCGTCCCGGCCGCGGCGCGTGCACGATCGTCCCGTCGCCGAGGTACATCCCGACGTGGCTGGCGTCCGCGTGGTAGATGATCAGGTCGCCCGGCCGCATGTCCCTGACGTCGATGCGGGGCAGCAGCCGCCACTGCTCCTGCGAGGTGCGCGGGATGGCCTTCCCGGCCGCGCCCCACGCCCGCTGGGTCAGCCCCGAGCAGTCGTACGACCCCGGGCCCTCCGCGCCCCACACGTACGGCTTGCCGATCTGGGCGGTGGCGAACTCGATCGCCTTCCTGCCCCGCTCGCTCGCGCTGCCGCCGATCTCCTTCAGGACGCCGGAGCCGAGCCAGGTCGTCTGTGCCCGGTGCTGCTCCTGCTGCTCCAGTCTCAGCAGCCGTTCCCGCTCGGCGGTCTCCAGCCGCGACTCCAGCTCCTCGGCCGCGGCGATCTTCGTCTCAATCTCCTTCTTGGCCTTCGCCTGGCGTACCCGGCTGGCCTCCAGCCGGGTCCACTCGGTGCTGGCGTCCTGGGTGTACGCCTCCAAGTCCTCCTGGGTGCGGCTCAGTTCGCCGAGGAGGTCCCGGGTGGCCTTCTGGCCCTGCTGGAGGCGGCCGGCGCCGTCGATGAAGCGCGCGGGGTCGTCGGTGAGGACGAACGCGGCCTCGTCGGGTACACCGCCGGTGCGGTACTGGGCGCGGGCCGCCGCGCCCGCCCGCTTCTTCAGGTCGTCGATCCGGGCGCGGCCGTCGACGATCGCCTGGGCCAGCCGCACGATCTCGGCGGACTGCTTGGTGGCCCGCTCCTCGGCGAGGTTGTAGGCGTCGGTGGCGGAGGCGGCCTGCCGGTAGAGGCCGTCGATCCGCCGGCGCACCTCTTCGAGGCGCTGGTCGGGGAGCGGGGAGGCGGAGGGGGACGAGGGCGCGGCGGGGGAGGGGGGCGGGGGCGTGGGTGCCGCGTACGCCGGTGAGGCGAGCACCGCCAGGGCGCCGACCACCGTGATCGCGGCAGCGGCGCAACGGCGTCGGTTCACAGAGTCCCCCTCGATCTGATTTACCGTCAGTAACTTCGACTCGACTGACGAGATGGTGCCATGCCGCCCCCCAAACCAACAGAGGGGGTGCCGGTGGAAGTGCCCGGTCAGGGCGTGCGCGGGCGCGGACGGGCCCGGTCGGTACGCGTGTACGGGGCGGGCCGTGCACCGGCGGGTTCGGTCGGTACGCGTGTACGGGGCGGGCCGGGCACCGGCGAGCCCGGTCAGCGGGTATGCGGCGCGAGCGCCGGCCACGCCACGGTCACCTCGCCCTGCCGCCACCGCCGCACCCCGTCCACCAGCGGCCAGTCGCCCGCCAGCGCCCGCACGGCGGCGATCCACCGCTGCCGGGCGCCCAGCGAGGCGTACGGCGACGCCGCCGCCCACGCCCGGTCGAAGTCCCGCAGGAAGGCGTGCACCGGCTCACCGGGCACATTGCGGTGGATCAGCGCCTTCGGCAGCCGTTCGGCCAGGTCCGAGGGCCGCTCCAGCGACCCGAGCCGGGTGGCGAACGTCACGGTGCGCGGCCCCTCAGGCCCCAGCGCCACCCACACGTGCCGCCGCCCGATCTCGTCGCACGTCCCCTCCACCAGCAGCCCTCCGGGCGCGAGTCGCGCGCACAGCCGCTCCCAGACGGCGACGACCTCGGCCTCGTCGTACTGGCGCAGCACGTTGGCCGCCCGGATCAGCGCCGGGGCGCCCGCCACCGGGACCTCGAAGCCGCCGTGGACGAAGGCGAGGCCCTCGCGGGCGTACGGCTGGGCGGCGGCCACCCGGGCGGGCTCGATCTCGACGCCGACGACGCGGGCGCGCGGGTCGGCGGTACGCAGCCGGGCGAGCAGTTCGACGGCCGTCCAGGGAGCCGCGCCGTAGCCGAGGTCCACCGCGACCGGGGCCGTGGCGGCGCGGAGCAGGGCGGGGCCGTGGACAGCGGTGATCCAACGGTCCATGCGGCGCAGCCGGTTGGGGTTGGTGGTCCCGCGCGTGGTGGTGCCCACGGGGCGGGTGATGCGCGGGGCCATGCGATTGAGGGTAAATGATTTGGCAAAACGGAAATGAAAGGCCGTATTCCGCTGTTGTGGGCCGTGGAGAGGGTCACGAGCATCCTCCCTCTGTCATGCCAACGAGGACTGCGGAAGGACGCCGACGTGAGCCAGTACGTGTCCCGGTTCGCCGGCACTCTGGCGGCCTCGCCGTCCCGGCTCCGGCTCCCCGGCCGGCACCGGGGGCCGCGCAGGATCGCCATGCTCAGCGTCCACACCTCCCCGCTCCACCAGCCCGGCACCGGCGACGCCGGCGGCATGAACGTCTACATCGTCGAGCTCGCCAAGCGCCTCGCCGCGATCAACATCGAGGTGGAGATCTTCACACGGGCCACGGCGGGTGGCCTGCCCTCCGCCGTGGAGCTCGCGCCCGGCGTCCTCGTACGGCACGTGGACGCCGGCCCGTACGAAGGGCTCGCCAAGGAGGAGCTGCCCGCGCAGCTGTGCGCCTTTACGCACGGCGTGATGCAGGCGTGGGCCCGCCACCGGCCCGGCCACTACGACCTGGTCCACTCGCACTACTGGCTGTCCGGCCACGTCGGCTGGCTCGCCGCCGAGCGGTGGGGCGTCCCGCTCGTCCACGCCATGCACACCATGGCCAAGGTCAAGAACGCCTCTCTCGCCCAGGGCGACACCCCCGAGCCCGCGGCCCGGGTGATCGGCGAGACGCAGATCGTCCGCGCCGCCGACCGGCTGATCGCCAACACCGCGGAGGAGGCCGACGAGCTCGCCCGGTTCTACGACGCCGACCCGGCCAAGGTCGCCGTCGTGCATCCCGGCGTGAACCTGGACCGGTTCCGGCCCGCCGACGGGCGCGCCGCAGCCCGCGCCCGGCTCGGGCTGCCCCGGGACGCGTTCATCCCGGTCTTCGCGGGGCGGATACAGCCCCTGAAGGCCCCGGACATCCTGCTGCGCGCCGCCGCCCGGATGCTCGACGACGACCCGTCGCTGCGCTCCCGCATGATCGTCCCGGTCGTCGGCGGGCCCAGCGGCAGCGGTCTGGCCAAGCCGGAAGGCCTGCAGAAGCTCGCCGCGCGGCTCGGTATCGCCGACGTCGTACGCTTCCACCCGCCCGTGGGGCAGGAGCAGCTCGCCGACTGGTTCCGGGCGGCGTCGGTTCTGGTCATGCCGTCGTACAGCGAGTCCTTCGGGCTCGTCGCCATCGAGGCGCAGGCGGCCGGGACACCGGTGGTCGCGGCGGCGGTCGGAGGGCTGCCGGTGGCGGTGCGCGACGGCGAGACCGGGTTCCTGATACCCGGCCACGAACCGGCCGCGTACGCGCGCGTGCTGCACCGCTTCGCCGCGGACCCGTCGCTCACCGCCCGCCTGGGCGAGGCGGCGGCGCGGCACGCCGGTTCCTTCGGCTGGGACACGGCGGCGTCGGCGACGGCGGACGTCTACACGGCCGCCATGTACGAGCGGCGCCGTCACGTACGCTCCCACCATGGCTGACGAGGACGCACGGCACATCATCGAAAGCGCGCTGGACGACGCCGAACTGACCTGGGAGTCCCCGAACCCCGGCACGTACGTCGTCACGCTCCCGGGCACCCGCAAGCTCTCCACCACGGTCTCCCTGCGGGTCGGCAACCACTCCCTCTCCCTCAACGCCTTCGTGATCCGTCACCCCGACGAGAACGAGTCGGGCGTCCACCGCTGGCTGCTGGAGCGCAACCTCAAGCTGTACGGCGTGGGCTACGCGGTCGACGCCCTCGGCGACATCTACCTCACCGGCAAGCTGCCGCTCTCGGCGGTGACGCCGGAGGAGCTGGACCGGCTGCTGGGCTCGGTTCTCGAGGCGGCGGACGGCGCGTTCAACACGCTGCTGGAGATGGGTTTCGCGACGGCCATCCGCAAGGAGTACGCGTGGCGCGTCGCGCGGGGCGAGTCGACGAAGAACCTGGCGGCGTTCGCCAACCTGACCAAGCCGCAGAAGTAGCCGCAGCCGCAGCCGCAGCCGCACCGGCGAGGCGCGCGGGTGGACCGGTCCACCGCGCGCTTTCGCGTCCGGGCCTGCCACCCGCGCGTACCCGGGCATGCTCACCGCCGACGCAGACCTGAACGACGTTCACGGTCCACCCACTGGAACGTCCCCGTCACCAACAGGTGCGCCGCGCTGGTCAAACTTGACCAGGTCGCCCGTACAGGGCCGCGCATCAGCGAGCGGTCCGCGCGTTCGACCGGATCGACGTCCGGACCTCACCGGCCCCCTTCACACGCGCCTGGAGGCCTACGGCACCCCCGTGTCCGTACACCCCCGGAACCTCTGCGAGGCGCAGCGCGCTCTCAGGCGGCGGTGACCGGTTCCGGGGAGACGGGCGCGGCCACGGGGGCGGTGTCCTTCTCCTCGGCGGGCAGTCCCCGCATCAGCAGCCAGTAGCCCAGCGCCGCGACCGTCCCCAGCGCCGCGCACGCGCCCCACAGCCACTCGGCGCCGTACCGGTCGATCATCCACCCCGACATCAGGGGGGCGACGAGCGCGGCGACCGACCAGGAGGTCGTGTAGACGCCCTGGTACCGCCCGCGCCCGTGCACCGGGGACAGCCGGACGACCAGGCCCGTCTGCGTCGGCGCGTTGATCATCTCGCCGACCGTCCAGACGCAGACGGTCAGCGCGTAGACGGCGACCGAACCGGCGAAGGCGGTGAGCCCGAAGCCGTACCCGGCGAGCAGCGAGGAGACGATGAGCAGCATGCGGGGGTCGCGGTGCTCGATGTACCGCGTCAGCGGGATCTGGAGGGCCACGATCAGGACGCCGTTCACGGCGAGCGCGACACCGAAGTCCGCGCTGGTGAAGCCGTCGGTGCCCATGGCGACCGGCAGGCCCACGTACCCCTGCTGGAAGATCAGCGAGATCACGAAGGACAGCCCTACCACGCCCATGAACCGCCCGTCGCGCAGGACGGTCCCGAGTCCGACCTCGGGGTCGGCGGTCTTCCCGGCGGCGACGGGGGCCCGTTCGGGCCGCGACTCGGGGATCTTGACGAAGATCAGCACCGCGCAGG
The DNA here is from genome assembly GCF_040612535.1 of Streptomyces sp. NPDC006368. NCBI lineage: Bacteria > Bacillati > Actinomycetota > Actinomycetes > Kitasatosporales > Streptomycetaceae > Streptomyces > Streptomyces sp. NPDC006368. The sequence continues at coordinate 13,750 of NZ_JBEXQK010000027.1, read as the reverse complement.
CCAGGGTCATGGCCGCCTCACCGAGAAAGCCGGCGAGGTAGCTGTACTCGGCGAGGAAACCCGCGCCGGCCGCGGAGATCGCGAACCCGAGGTTGATCGCCCAGTAGTTGAGCGAGAAGGCCCGCACCCGGTCCTCCGGGCGCACGATGTCGGCCATCATCGCCTGCACGGCCGGCCGTGAGGCGTTCGACGCGGCGCCGACCACCAGCGCCACCGCGGCGATGGTCACGGGGTGCTCCATGAAGCCCAGGACGGCGACCGAGACGGCCGTCGACACCTGGGCGATCAGCATCGTCGGCCGCCGCCCCAGCCGGTCGGTCATCACGCCGGCGCCGAGCGACGAGACGACACCGCCGAGCCCGTACAGGGAGGCGACGAGACCGGCGTACGACGCCGAGTAGCCCCGGTCCAGGGTCAGGTACAGCGCCATGAAGGTGGCGACGAAGGCCCCCAGCCGGTTCACCAGGGTGCTCGCCCACAGCCACCAGAACTCCCGGGGAAGCCCCGACACGCTCTCCTTCGCGGCACGTCTGAGTGCGGCTATCGACATGGACCCCATCCCCCTGTAAGCGGCTGAACCAGCTACCGCAACTTACAAGCGGTTTCCTGTCGGGGGCCAGTCAATTGACGGGAGCCGTCAACCGTCATCCACGTCCATTAATCTCGTACGCATGGCCGACGCACCGTACAAGCTGATCCTCCTCCGCCACGGCGAGAGCGAATGGAACGCGAAGAACCTGTTCACCGGCTGGGTGGACGTCAACCTCACGGAGAAGGGCGAGAAGGAGGCGGTCCGCGGCGGTGAGCTGCTCAAGGACGCCGGCCTGCTCCCCGACGTCCTGCACACCTCCCTCCAGAAGCGCGCCATCCGCACCGCGCAGCTGGCCCTGGAGGCCGCCGACCGCCACTGGATCCCCGTCCACCGCTCCTGGCGCCTGAACGAGCGCCACTACGGCGCCCTGCAGGGCAAGGACAAGGCCCAGACGCTCGCCGAGTTCGGCGAGGAGCAGTTCATGCTGTGGCGCCGCTCCTACGACACCCCGCCGCCGGTCCTCGCCGACGACGATGAGTTCTCGCAGGCCGGCGACGCGCGCTACGCCACGATCCCGCCGGAGCTGCGCCCCCGCACCGAGTGCCTCAAGGACGTCGTCGTCCGCATGCTGCCGTACTGGTACGACGGCATCGTCCCGGACCTCCTCGCCGGCCGCACGGTCCTGATCGCCGCCCACGGCAACAGCCTGCGGGCCCTGGTCAAGCACCTGGACGGCATCTCGGACGAGGACATCGCGGGCCTGAACATCCCGACGGGCATCCCGCTCGCCTACGAACTGGACGCCGACTTCAAGCCCCTCGTCAAGGGCGGCACCTACCTGGACCCGGAGGCGGCCAAGGCGGCCATCGAGGCGGTCAAGAACCAGGGCAAGAAGAAGTAACGCGACGCCAGTAAGCCCCCTGCGTGCGAAGTCAGCGCGAGCGGGGGGCTTTTCGCTGCCTCTGGGCCGTCAGGTGCTGGTCGGGGCCGACCGGGCCGTGTCGAAGACGGCGGGCCACCGCCTCGCGGGTGCGCTCCCTGGCTGGGCGGCATCAGGTGCGCGTACACGCGGAGCGTCAGGCCCGGGTCCGAGTGGTCGAGGTACTCGGCTGGAGCACCGAGGCGTCGAAGTGGTGAAGGGCGTGCGCGGCCGGGGTTGACCGGTCGAGTGACGAAAAGGAGTCGAGACGTCGCCTCGTCCTAAGCGATCATGCGCATATGTCCCTGATAGCCACCCTCGCCCGAGTCGACGCGGACCTGGCAGCCGGTCGCGTGCCCATGGCGCGCCAGCGTCTGCGCGGGCTGGTCTCCTCCTTCCCCGACGACCTGGGGCTCCGCCGTCGCCTGGCCGAGGTGTACCGGCTGTACGGCGAGCCCGCGGAAGCCGGGCGCTGGATGTACCTCGAGGAGGACCGCGACGCGGACGAGACCGCCGCCTTCGAAGCGAGGTACCGGACACCTCAGGAGCGCATGAGGGCACTCGCGTGGCACGGTCCCGAGTCGCTTGCCGGGTCCAGGTTCGCCGCGGAGCAGCTGGCAGCGGTACGAACCGCCTGCTCGGACGCTCTCGGGCGCCCAGTGGACTGGGACTGGGACTCGGCGTCCTTCGCCCCGGAACCCGAAGAAGGGAAGCTCGTCGGCTTCCTCGCGGGAGCCGGATGCCTGGTGGTGGCCCTCGCGATGCTGGGGATCTGGGTGTACGGACTGATCGCCCTCCTCGACTGACCCATCCGCCGGCAGGCCCGCGAAAACCCGGCTCGACCAAGATCCTCGGCAGGACCCCGGGCACGAGTGGGCCCCGGCACGAGTGGGCCCCGGGCACGGGCACGCGCTGCCCGCCGTGTCCCGGCGGGGCCCTGGCACCGGCCGTGGCCGGGCGGCTTTCGGGCGTCGCGGTCGCTCACCCCGGCCCACCAGGCCACCAGGCGGTCCGCCATCGGATCCACGTAGGCGGGGGTGGGCGTGAGGCCGAAGTGGTCGTCCAACTCGTGCCCGAGGAACTCCCTGATCTCCGCGCGGCCCGCGCCGTGGTGCGAGCGGCTCAGGAGCGGCCCGATGAGGCAGTCGTACTCGTCCGCGACCGGGTCGGCGACGCCGATCGGGTCCCGCTCGTTCAGCAGGAGCCGCGGACTCCGCCGCGCTTCCACAGTTCGCATCGGGCCATCCTGGCACCGGCCCGCCCGCCCCGGCCCCTGGGAGAGGCCGCATCGGCGAGGCCCCGTCCGCACGCACGGACGGGGCCCTTCAGCGTGCACGCGGCCTGCCGCGCGCGAGCAGCCGGTCAACCGACAGCCGGTCAACCGACAGCCGGTCAACCGGTCAACCGGAGCAGCCGCCGCACTGGCAGGGTGCGCCCGACTGGCAGCCGCAGCCGCAGCCCGAGCCGCAGCCGCAGGCGCCGAGGACGGGCAGGTGGACCACTTCGACGGAAGCCGTTTCCTGCGGGGCGCCGGTCACGGGGGAATCTGCCATGGGGTTCCTCCTCAAAGGCGTACGTGCGAGGCGTACGTCACCTCTCCCCATTGCACGCCCACCCGACAGGGCGCATCAACGGCGCACGGAGGTCCGGGCCGCGGACCGACCCCCGGCGTTACGCGCCCTCGACCGGGGCCTCCGACTGCTGGAGCTCATCGGCGTGCTCACCCGTCACCAGGTACACCACGCGCTTCGCCACCGACACCGCGTGGTCGGCGAACCGCTCGTAGTAGCGGCCCAGCAGCGTCACGTCGACCGCCGTCTCGATGCCGTGCTTCCACCGGTCGTCCATCAGGTGCTGGAACAGCGTCCGGTGCAGCCGGTCCATCTCGTCGTCGTCGTGCTCCAGCTGCAGCGCCAGATCCACGTCCTTGGTGATGATGACCTCCGCCGCCTTCGCCATCAGGCGCTGCGCGAGCTGCCCCATCTCCAGGATCGTCGCGTGCAGGTCCCGCGGCACCGCCCTGTCCGGGAACCGCAGCCGCGCCAGCTTCGCCACGTGCTGCGCCAGGTCGCCGGAGCGCTCGAGGTCCGCGCTCATCCGCAGCGAGGTCACCACGATCCGCAGGTCCGTGGCGACGGGCTGCTGGCGCGCCAGCAGGGCTATCGCCCGCGCCTCCAGGTCGTGCTGAAGGTCGTCGACCTTCTGGTCGGCCGCGATCACGGCCTCCGCCAGCTTCAGGTCCGCGTCGAGCATCGCCGTCGTGGCGCGCCCGACCGCCGACCCGACCAGCCGGGCCATTTCGACCAGGCCCTCGCCGATCGAGTCCAGTTCCTCGTGGTACGCGTCCCGCATGGATGTCCCTCTCTCAGTACGGCTTACAGGGGTCCGGGTGGGGCTCGGACCCCCACGCTCCCACGGTCCGAGTCCAAAAAGTCCGGGGCCTCCCTCCCAAGTGAACCGTCACTTTCCCCACGGTGAACTCTGGGCGACGACTGTTCGAGCACCCACTCGGATGGCTGGGAGAGTGTCCGTGGCCCCGCATAACCTGGGTGCATGGACGTGAACGCGGCGGTCGCCGCAGTGGCCGCGATCGCCGGGGTGTGCACCGGCGTGATCGCCATGCTGGCGTTCCGCTGGAGCGAGCGCGACCAGGCCAGGCCCACCCGCAGCTCCCTTCACACGGACGCGGTACTGCCCCCCGGCGTGGACACGGTCCTGTCCGTGCTGCGCTCCTCCGCCGTCGTCCTCGACGAGAGCGACTCCGTCGTCAAGGCCAGCTCCGCGGCGTACGCCCTCGGGCTGGTCCGCGGCGGCAAGCTGGCCGTCGAGCCGATGCTCCACATGGCCCGCGACACCCGCCGCGACGGCGAGATACGCCAGGTCGAGCTGGACCTGCCCCGGCGCGGCACGGGCCGCGGCGAGGCCCTCGCCGTCTCCGCCCGCGTCGCCCCCCTCGGCTCCCGCCTCGTCCTCCTCCTGGTCGAGGACCTCACCGAGGCCCGCCGCATAGAGGCCGTACGACGCGACTTCGTCGCCAACGTCAGCCACGAGCTCAAGACCCCCGTCGGCGCGCTCTCCCTCCTCTCCGAAGCCGTCATGGACGCCTCCGACGACCCCGAGGCGGTCACGCGCTTCGCCGGCCGCATGCAGATCGAGGCGACCCGGCTCACCAACCTCGTCCAGGAGCTCATCGACCTCTCCCGCGTCCAGAACGACGACCCGCTGGACGACGCCGAGCCCGTACGGGTCGACGAACTCGTCGCCGAGGCCATCGACCGCTCCCGGCACACCGCCACCACCAAGCAGATCACCATGGCCGCCGGAGGCACCGGAGGCCTGTACGTCTGGGGCCACCGCGGCCAGCTCGCCGCCGCCCTCGGCAATCTCGTCGAGAACGCCGTCAACTACTCACCCGCCCACACCCGCGTCGGTATCGCCGCCCGCCGCGTCGCCGCGCCCGGCGGCGATCTGATCGAGATAGCCGTCACCGACCAGGGCATCGGCATCCCCGACAAGGACAAGGAGCGCATCTTCGAGCGCTTCTACCGCGTCGACCCGGCCCGCTCCCGCGCCACCGGCGGCACGGGCCTGGGCCTGGCCATCGTCAAGCACGTGGCCGCCTCGCACGGCGGCGAGGTCACCGTGTGGAGCACCGAGGGTCAGGGCTCCACGTTCACCCTCCGGCTGCCCGAAGCCGGCGCCGTACGGGACCGGTCCCCGGGCCGCCCCGAGCACGACCACCCCCACGACCACCCCGAGAACGAACCGCTCCCTGCCCCGGAGGTCCTTCCGTGACCCGAGTGCTTGTCGTCGAGGATGAGGAATCCTTCAGCGACGCCCTGTCCTACATGCTCCGCAAGGAGGGCTTCGAGGTCGCTGTCGCGACCACCGGGCCCGAGGGTCTCGACGAGTTCGAGCGCAACGGCGCCGACCTCGTCCTGCTCGACCTGATGCTGCCCGGCCTGCCCGGCACGGAGGTCTGCCGTCAGCTGCGCGGCCGTTCGAACGTCCCGGTCATCATGGTGACCGCGAAGGACAGCGAGATCGACAAGGTCGTCGGTCTGGAGATAGGAGCCGACGACTACGTCACCAAGCCCTTCTCGTCGCGGGAGCTGGTCGCCCGCATCCGCGCGGTGCTGCGCCGCCGCGGCGAGCCGGAGGAGGTCGCCCCGGCGGCCCTGGAGGCCGGTCCGGTGCGGATGGACGTGGACCGCCACGTCGTCACCGTCGCGGGCGGCAAGGTCGACCTGCCGCTGAAGGAGTTCGACCTGCTGGAGATGCTCCTGCGCAACGCGGGCCGCGTGCTCACCCGCATGCAGCTGATCGACCGGGTGTGGGGCGCGGACTACGTGGGCGACACCAAGACCCTCGACGTCCACGTCAAGCGCCTGCGGGCCAAGATCGAGCCCGACCCGGGCGCCCCGCGCTACCTGGTGACGGTGCGCGGCCTGGGCTACAAGTTCGAGCCGTAGGCCGGCCCGGCCCGGGCCCGCCGTACGGAGCCCGGCAAAGAAAGGGGCGCCACGTTCGAGCCGTACACCGGTGTCCCCATGGGCCACCCGAGCCTGACGCCGACAGCCGCCCGAACCCGACGCCGACATGAGGGCGCCCCGCCGGAACCGCTCCGGCGGGGCGCCCTCACACGCGCGTACGGGTCAGTGGCCCTCGGCGTGCGACTGCTCGCCGCCCGGCGCCGCGGGCTCGGTCGTCTCCTCCTGCACCGGGGGAGTCGGGGTGTTCGTCGGCGACGCGACGGTCGGCGACGGCGTGGCGGACGGCTTCGTGGCGCCCGGGCCCACGCTCGGGCCGTACCCGGCGTAGTAACCGCTCGCCGGGTGGACGAGCGCGCCCAGCTTCACGTCGCCGGTCTCGCTGAGCTGGAAGACCACCTCGCGGACGTCGCCGTTGCCGGCGGCGGCGCCCTTCTCGATGAACGCGGAGGGGTTGCCCTCGCCGCCGAGGAGGACCGAGCCGTTCGCCGGGACGGTGATCGGCCCGGAGCCCTTGGCGGGGCTCAGCTTCACCGTGGCGTCCGAGCCCGGCAGCTGGATGCCCTCGAGGGTCTGGGCCTTGTTCCCGTTGTTGAAGATCATCGCGGAGACGACCGCGGGCCCCTCGCCGCCGGGCTTTTCCTGGGTGATCACCGCGGCGTTCTGGATCCGGATGTCGCCGACCGTGGTGGCGGCGTTGTCCGGCCGGATCTGGAGCGTCTGGGCGTCATTGCCGGCGCCGCAGGCGGAGAGCGAGGCGATCGAGAACACGATGGCGGAGGCGGCGAGGACGCCGCGTCGAAGGCTGCGGCTCACGGCGGCGGCAACTCCTAGGACGTACGGACAAGACGGACGGGACGACTACGGCTGAGCCAAGGGTCAGTCAGCGGGCTCAGGTTACCGACCCCTCCTCCCCCTCCCGCACCCGACCCGCCCCCGGGGAGATGTCGGCACCGGTACACCGGATCCCCGCACGGGGTCCGTTCCGCGTTCACATAAGCGGCCTTGATCAATTCCAGGTCGTCGCACATTCCTTACGGAAAAAGCGACCGGTGATCATCGGGAGCATTTCCGGAAACGCCGGGGCCGGCGTCCGAGCGGGTGACCGGCGTCCGAACGGAGTACGGGAACTTCACCGTTTCGAACCCGGCAAAACGGGCCTTTCGGCCGCGCCGCGCCGTCGTCGGATGCGTGTACCCGGCCCGTTTCCCTCCGCCCGCGCAGCCGCTCCGACCTGCGAATACCCCCTTCCGCAAGCCCTCCGCAGCACGTTCCTGTCCGTGTTGTCAAGCCCCGAGATATGCCCTGACCTGCGAAAACGCCATTCAGAAGAAGCTGTTCTCGTGTTACCCTGGATAGCCACGGAAGGGGTACCTGTCACATGACGTTCAAGGTTGGCGACACCGTGGTCTATCCCCATCACGGGGCCGCGCTGATCGAGGCCATCGAAACTCGCCAGATCAAAGGCGTGGACAAGACCTACTTGGTGCTCAAGGTCGCCCAGGGCGACTTGACGGTTCGTGTGCCAGCGGACAACGCGGAGTTCGTCGGCGTGCGCGATGTGGTCGGTCAGGACGGGCTGGACCGGGTCTTCGAGGTGCTGCGCGCGCCGTACGCCGAGGAGCCGACGAACTGGTCCCGTCGCTACAAGGCAAATCTCGAGAAGCTCGCCTCCGGCGACGTCATCAAGGTCGCCGAAGTGGTGCGTGACCTGTGGCGCCGGGAGCGTGAGCGCGGTCTCTCCGCGGGAGAGAAGCGCATGCTCGCCAAGGCGCGCCAGATCCTGGTGAGCGAGCTCGCTCTCGCCGAGAACACCAACGAGGACAAGGCCGAGGCCCTGCTCGACGAGGTCCTCGCGTCCTGACGCGAAGCGATGCCGCGGTGCCCGCTGACCAGCTGTGATCCACAGCTTCGTCGCCGGGCGCTGCGGCATGTTGCGATCCATGTCGTACGCGGCGCGGGTGCGAGGCGTACCTGCCCGTACCGGGCGCCGGTGAACCCCGAAGACCGCCCCGGTCGGTCATGAGACCGCGGTGCGGCCCGCTCGCCCGACCGGTCTCCTCGCTCGACCGGTGTCACGGAAGGGTCCCGGTCAAGGCGTCGCGCCCGGCGCTCCCCCACTGTTCGGCCGGGGGTGCCCCCAAGGCCATACCCATGTCGGCCGAGTCAACAAACCTGCCGGAGTGCACCCGATGTCAGACGAAGCACCCCCCGCGCCCTCCCCACGCCCCGCCACCCGCACCGCCGTGGTCATCCCGGCCGCCGGCCGGGGCGTACGGCTCGGCCCGGGCGCGCCCAAGGCGCTGCGCCAGCTGAGCGGCACCCCCATGCTCATCCACGCGGTACGCGCCATGGCGGCCTCCCGCGCGGTCTCCCTCGTCGTCGTGGTCGCCCCGCCCGACGGCGCGCCCGAGGTGAAGAACCTCCTCGACGCGCACGCGCTGCCCGAGCGCACGGACTACCTCGTCGTGCCCGGGGGCGAGTCCCGCCAGCAGTCCGTCCGCCTCGGCCTGGACGCGCTGCCCGCCGACGTCACCACCGTCCTCGTCCACGACGCGGCCCGCCCGCTCGTGCCCGTCGACACCGTCGACGCGGTCATCGAGGCCGTACGTGACGGCGCCGTCGCCGTCGTACCGGCCCTTCCGCTCGCCGACACCGTCAAGCAGGTCGAGCCGCGCGAGAAGGGCGAGCCCGAGCCGGTCGTCGCCACCCCCGACCGGGCCGGGCTCCGCGCCGTGCAGACCCCGCAGGGCTTCGCCCGCGACACGCTCGTCCGCGCCCACGCGACGGTCACCGGCAACGTCACCGACGACGCGAGCATGGTCGAGCAGCTCGGCGAGCCGGTCGTGGTCGTCCCCGGCCACGAGGAGGCGTTCAAGGTGACGCGCCCCCTCGACCTCGTCCTCGCCGAGGCGGTACTCGCCCGCAGGAGGGCCAACGATGGCTTCTGACGCCCCGCGCATCCCCCTCGTGGGCATCGGCACGGACGTCCACGCCTTCGAGAAGGGCCGCGAGCTGTGGTGCGCGGGCCTGCTCTGGGAGGACTCCGACGGCTACGGCCTGGCCGGCCACTCCGACGGTGACGTCGCCGCCCACGCCGCCTGCGACGCGCTGTTCTCCGCTGCCGGCGTCGGTGACCTCGGCGCCCACTTCGGGACCTCGCGCCCCGAGTGGTCCGGCGCCTCGGGCGTCGCCCTGCTCGCGGAGGCCGCCCGCATCGTGCGCGCCGAGGGCTTCGAGATCGGCAACATCGCCGTCCAGGTCATCGGCGTGCGCCCGAAGATCGGCAAGCGGCGCGAGGAGGCCCAGAAGGCGCTCGGCGCGGCGGCCGGGGCTCCCGTGTCGGTGTCCGGGACGACGACGGACGGCCTCGGGCTGACCGGCCGCGCCGAGGGCCTGGCCGCCATCGCCACCGCGCTCCTGATCCGCGCGGCCTGACGCGTGGGCGCGGTCGCGGGCGGGGGTACGGACGCGGGGGCGGGCGCGGGTCCGGTGGACGGGCGCGGGGCACTGGCACGCGCCCACTACCCTGGAGTGGTGACTATTCGTCTGTACGACACCAGCGCCCGGCAGATTCGCGACTTCACCCCGCTCACGCCGGGCTGCGTCTCGATCTACCTGTGTGGTGCCACCGTGCAGGCCGCCCCGCACATCGGGCACATCAGGTCCGGACTGAACTTCGACATCATGCGCCGCTGGTTCGAGTACCGCGGCTACGACGTCACCTTCATCCGCAACGTCACCGACATCGACGACAAGATCATCGCCAAGTCGGCCGACCAGGGACGCCCCTGGTGGTCCATCGGCTACGAGAACGAGTGCGCCTTCAACGACGGCTACGCCGCCCTCGGCTGCCTCCCGCCCACCTACGAGCCGCGCGCCACCGGCCACATCACCGAGATGGTCGAGATGATGCGCGGCCTCATCGAGCGCGGCCACGCCTACGAGGCCGACGGCAGCGTGTACTTCGACGTGCGGTCCTTCCCCGGCTACCTCGCGCTGTCCAGGCAGGACATCGATGACCTGCGCCAGCCCGCCGAGGAAGGCATCACCGGCAAGCGCGACCCGCGTGACTTCGCCATGTGGAAGGCGTCCAAGCCGGGCGAGCCCGACTGGGAGACGCCCTGGGGACGCGGCCGGCCCGGCTGGCACCTGGAGTGCTCCGCCATGGCCCACAAGTACCTCGGCTCCGCCTTCGACATCCACGGCGGCGGCCTGGACCTCGTCTTCCCGCACCACGAAAACGAGATCGCGCAGGCCAAGGCGTACGGCGACGACTTCGCCCAGTACTGGGTGCACAACGCCTGGGTCACCATGAGCGGCGAGAAGATGTCGAAGTCGCTCGGCAACTCCGTCCTCGTCTCCGAGATGGTCAAGCAGTGGCGCCCGATCGTCCTGCGCTACTACCTCGGCACCCCGCACTACCGGTCGATGATCGAGTACAGCGAGGAGGCCCTGCGCGAGGCCGAGGCCGCCTTCGGGCGCATCGAGGGCTTCATCCAGCGGGTGGTCGAGAAGGCCGGGCCGGTCGAGCCCGCCGCCGAGGTGCCGTCCGCCTTCGCCGACGCGATGGACGACGACCTCGGCGTCCCGCAGGCACTGGCGGTCATCCACACCACCGTCCGGCAGGGCAACAGCGCACTGGGCGCCGACGACAAGGAAGCCGCCGTCGCCCGCCTCGCCGAGGTCCGCGCCATGCTCGGCGTCCTCGGCCTGGACCCGCTCGACCCGCGCTGGGCGGGCGAGACCGACCGCGGCGAGGACCTCCACGGCGTCGTCGACAGCCTCGTCCGCATGGTCCTGGACCAGCGCCAGGCGGCGCGGGCGCGCAAGGACTGGGCGACGGCGGACGCGCTCCGCGACCAGCTGGGGCAGTCCGGGCTCGTCATCGAGGACAGCCCCGACGGCCCGCGCTGGACGCTCGGCGCGCGCTGAGCACCACCCGACGCGGCGCACGTCGACGCGGCACACTTCATATATACGTACGCATCACTGGATCCACTAAGTAGGTAGCTCATGGCCGGGAACAGCCAGCGCAGGAACCGCCGCACGTCCAACAAGAAGGGCGCGACGGTCGGCAGCGGTGGCCAGCGACGCCGGGGCCTGGAGGGCAAGGGCCCGACGCCGCCCGCGTCCGCGCGCAAGGGCCACAAGAAGAACCGGATCGCCAACGCCCAGGCCAAGAAGGCCCAGCGCCGCCCCATCGCCCGCCGCGGCGGCAAGGGCTCCTCCGAGATGGTCGTCGGCCGCAACCCGGTCTTCGAGGCGCTGCGCGACGGCGTACCGGCGACCACGCTGTACGTCCAGCAGTTCATCGACAACGACGAGCGCGTGCGCGACGCGCTCAAGCTGGCGGCCGACCGCGGCGGGATCCACCTCATGGAGGCCCCGCGCGCCGAGCTCGACCGCATGACGAACGGCCTCAACCACCAGGGCCTCGTCCTCCAGGTCCCGCCGTACGAGTACGCCCACCCCGAGGACCTCGCCGCGGCCGCCCTCGACGACGGCGAGGACCCGCTGATCGTCGCCCTCGACGGTGTCACCGACCCGCGCAACCTCGGCGCGGTCGTCCGCTCCGTCTCCGCGTTCGGCGGCCACGGCGTGGTCGTCCCCGAGCGCCGCGCGGCCGGCATGACCGCCGGCGCCTGGAAGACGTCCGCGGGCACCGCCGCCCGCACCCCGGTCGCCCGCGCCACCAACCTCACCCGCGCCCTGGAGGCGTACCAGAAGGCCGGCATCACGGTCGTCGGCCTCGCCGCCGACGGCGACACCGAGGTCGGCGAACTGGAGGCGCTCGGCGGCCCGGTCGTCATCGTCGTCGGCAGCGAGGGCAAGGGCCTGTCCCGCCTCGTCGGCGAGACGTGCGACCACCTCGTGCGCATCCCGATGCCGGGCGGCGCCGAGTCCCTCAACGCCGGCGTCGCGGCCGGTGTCGTCCTCTACGAGGCGGCCCGCCGCCGCGCCTGACGGTCGCCCGCGTCCGGGGCCCGCCATGATCTTGACGGGCCTCGGACATTTCCTCGCCGTCAAGGCAGTGTCCTAACCGCGCGTCACTCGGTTAGATGAGTGTGGACACCAGAACGCCCCGGCCCGGGTTCGACGATCAGCCTGCGTTGAGCATGGTCAAGGTGGATTGCGATCCCGCGCAGGTCATCGTGAACCACGCCAGTTTCCGGGTGCAGCTCGCCCCGGTGAAGAAGCCTCGGTTCGCCGAAACCACCCGTGTACCCGCCATGGGGGCGGGTGCCACGGCGGGACGCCGGCGGGCGCCGGTCGTGTGGAGCGGGAAGTCCTCGCCCGGGGACCCCGGAGCGACCGGCCTGCTCCAGGCCGTACGCGACTCCGCCGCCGTGGACACCCTCGACCCGTCGCGCGACGCGGGCTCCACCCAGGTCATCCCCCGCGTCGACGTCAGCGAAGACACCATGCCGACGCCGCTCCTGCCGCCCATGCGGCGCGCGGAGAGCGCCTACGACGAATACCACCACGACCCGCGCGCACACGCCGAGCACGAGCAGGCGTACGGGCGAGGGCGCGGACGCGGGCATGGCCGGTCCGACACCCGTACGGCCGGCACCAACGGCACCGGCGCCACCGCCGTCATCCGGCACGGTGACCGGGGCCGTGACGCCGACACCGCCACCCAGCGGCACGCGTACTACCCCGGGCGCCGCATGAACCTCGGCGTCGTCCTCCTGCCCCTGCGCGTCTTCCTCGGCTTCATCTCCATCTACGCGGGCATGGGCAAGCTCTGCGACCCCGTCTACTTCGACGGCGGCGAACGCGGCTCCATGGTCGCGTGGCTCACCTCCCTGCACCCCTGGCCCGCCGCGGAACCGCTGCGCGACTTCGCACTCGCCCACCCGGTCGGCGCCGGCCTCTCCGTCGCCTTCGCCCAGGTCATCGTGGGCGTCCTCACCGTCCTCGGGCTCTGGCAGCGGGTGGCCGCCGTCTTCGGCGCGCTGCTCTCCGCCGCCCTGATCCTGACCGTCAGCTGGCGCACCGTACCGGTGTACGACGCGCCCGACATCGTCTACCTCGCCGCCTGGTCGCCGCTGATCATCGCCGGCGCGCCCGTCTACTCGATCGACGGCCGCCTCGCGGGCGAGGCCTGGCGCACGCTCGGCCCCCGCTCCGCCCTGTGGGACCTCCGCCGCCGCGTCATGCGGCGCGGCGCCCTCGTGGCGGCCCTCGTGGTCGGCCTGACGCTCCTCATCGGGTCCGTGCTCGGCGGAGCCGTACGCTCCACCGAGATGGTCACCGTGCCCGGTCCCAACGACGACCCGACCAACCACCTGCCCGGCCGGCCCCTCCCGCAGGAGCCGGGCGAGCGCTCGCCGTCCTCCCGTGGCGAGAACTCCCAGGAGCCCAAGCCCTCCGCGTCCACCTCCGAGCCCCCGACGGCCGACGCGTCATCACCGGAGGAGGAGGCCCGCGAGAGCGAGCGTGTCGAGGACCAGCGGCCGACCGCCACCCAGGGCACCGGGCAGCGACCCCCGCAGCAGTCCGAGCCCGTCGACCCGGGTCCGCCGACGAGCAGCGCGGGCCCGTCCTCCAGCGGCAGCGCGAGCGGCGGAGGATCCGACGACGGCGGCGGCGGCTCGGGCGGCTCCGGGAGCTCCGGCGGCTCCGGCAGCTCGGGCGGTTCCGGTGACGGCGGCTCCGGCGGCAACCGGAACCCGATCGGCGGCCTGCTCGGCTGACCGGCACCGCTCTCCCACCCGAAGGGGCGGGGGGACGGGGGGCGCGGGGGGCCCCCCCGCCGTCGGGCGCGCTTGGGCGTTGCCACCTCTCTACACCCCTTCCATG
>NZ_JBEXQK010000026.1:0-85807 GCF_040612535.1 Streptomyces sp. NPDC006368 | reverse complement strand
CGGTTACATTCCGAACCCGGAAGCTAAGCCTTTCAGCGCCGATGGTACTGCAGGGGGGACCCTGTGGGAGAGTAGGACACCGCCGAACAATTATTGTGGGAGAGCCCCGCACCTTCTGGTGCGGGGCTTTCCTGCGTTCGGGCCCCGGGGTTACCCCTCTGCGTCGGCCGGCTCGGGCGGGCGGTAAAGTCAGGGGGCATCGTTGGCACGTTCCCCAGGAGGCACCCGGGTGGAGGTACAGGAGACCCGCGTTCAGACCGACCGGGTCCTCACCATCCCCAACGTCCTGAGCATGGCTCGCCTCGTTGGCGTGCCGCTCTTCCTGTGGCTGATCCTCCGCCCGGTGTTCGACCAGCCCAACAGCGACGGCTGGGCGCTGCTGGTACTGATGCTCAGCGGTGTCAGCGACTACCTGGACGGCAAGCTGGCCCGCCGCTGGAACCAGGTCAGCAGCCTGGGGCGGCTCCTCGACCCGGCCGCGGACCGGCTCTACATCCTTTCCACGCTGCTCGGCCTCACCTGGCGAGAGATCCTGCCCCTTTGGCTGACGCTGGCACTATTGGCGCGTGAGTTGATGCTGCTGGTGATGGTGGGAATCCTCCGCCGGCACGGCTATCCTCCGCCGCAGGTGAACTTTCTCGGCAAGGCGGCCACCTTCAACTTGATGTATGCGTTCCCCCTGCTTCTCCTCAGTGACGGAGATGGGTGGCTCGCATCACTCGCTGAAGTTTTCGGGTGGGCCTTCGCCGGATGGGGTACAACTCTCTATTGGTGGGCAGGGATCCTCTATGTGATCCAAGTCCGCCGACTTGTCAAGGCGGATACCACGGCCGATTGAGCCTGTCTGTCCCTGGTGTTGCGCAGCGATTACCCCGCCTGCCGTATGACCTCAGAGGGCCAGTTACCGGATGGGTGAAGTCGGCTAGACCGTCGTCTCTGCAAGGAGGACGCTTCCGACATGAAAGCCGTTGTGATGGCTGGCGGCGAAGGCACTCGTCTTCGCCCCATGACCTCGAGCATGCCCAAGCCACTCCTGCCGGTGGCGAACCGGCCGATCATGGAGCACGTGCTGCGGCTGCTCAAGCGGCATGGGCTCACTGAGACCGTCGTGACCGTGCAGTTCCTCGCCTCGCTCGTGAAGAACTACTTCGGCGACGGCGAAGAGCTCGGCATGGAGCTCACCTATGCCAATGAGGAGAAGCCACTCGGCACCGCGGGGAGTGTCAAGAACGCCGAGGAGGCGCTGAAGGACGACGCCTTCCTCGTCATCTCCGGTGACGCGCTCACCGATTTCGACCTGACCGACCTCATCAGGTTCCACAAGGAGAAGGGCGCGCTGGTCACAGTGTGCCTGACCCGGGTGCCGAACCCGCTGGAATTCGGCATCACCATCGTGGACGAGGAAGGCCAGGTGGAGCGCTTCCTGGAGAAGCCCACCTGGGGACAGGTCTTCTCCGACACGGTCAACACGGGCATCTACGTCATGGAGCCCGAGGTCTTCGACTACGTCCAGCCCGACGTCCCGGTCGACTGGTCCGGGGACGTCTTCCCCCAGCTCATGAAGGAAGGCAAGCCGATTTACGGCTATGTCGCCGAGGGCTACTGGGAGGACGTCGGCACCCACGAAAGTTACGTGAAGGCCCAGGCCGACGTCCTCGAGGGCAAGGTCGACGTCGAGCTCGACGGTTTCGAGATCTCACCCGGGGTGTGGGTCGCCGAGGGCGCCGAGGTGCACCCGGACGCGGTCCTGCGCGGGCCGCTGTACATCGGTGACTACGCCAAGGTCGAGGCCGGTGTCGAGATCCGCGAACACACCGTCGTCGGCTCGAACGTGGTGGTGAAGAGCGGCGCCTTCCTGCACAAGGCGGTCGTTCACGACAACGTGTACATCGGTCAGCACAGCAACCTGCGCGGGTGCGTGATCGGCAAGAACACCGACATCATGCGCGCCGCCCGTATCGAGGACGGCGCCGTGATCGGCGACGAGTGCCTCGTCGGTGAGGAATCGATCGTGCAGGGCAATGTGCGGGTCTACCCGTTCAAGACGATCGAGGCCGGTGCCTTCGTCAACACGTCGGTCATCTGGGAGTCCCGCGGACAGGCCCACCTGTTCGGCGCGCGGGGTGTCTCCGGCATCCTCAACGTGGAGATCACGCCGGAGCTCGCCGTACGGCTCGCCGGCGCGTACGCCACGACGCTGAAGAAGGGCGCCACGGTCACCACGGCGCGTGACCACTCCCGAGGAGCGAGAGCCCTCAAGCGAGCGGTGATCTCCGCGCTGCAGACCAGCGCCATCGACGTACGCGACCTGGAGAACGTACCGCTGCCCGTGGCCCGTGAGCAGACGGCCAGGGGAAGCGCCGGCGGCATCATGATCCGCACGTCGCCCGGTGTGCCCGACTCCGTGGACATCATGTTCTTCGACGAGCGGGGCGCCGACCTCTCACAAGGGGGTCAGCGGAAGCTGGACCGGGTCTACGCGCGCCAGGAGTACCGGCGGGCCTTCCCCGGCGAGATCGGCGATCTCAGCTTCCCGTCCAGCGTCTTCGACTCGTACACCGGATCCCTCCTCCGCAACGTCGACACGACCGGCATCGCGGAAGCCGGGCTCAAGGTCGTCGTCGACGCCTCCAACGGGAGCGCCGGACTGGTGCTGCCGAGCCTCCTGGGGCGGCTCCAGGTCGACTCGCTGACTATCAACCCCGGTCTGGACGAGTCCAGGCCCACCGAGACGGCCGAGTCCCGCCGGGCCGGTCTGGTGCGGCTCGGGGAGATCGTCGCATCGGCTCGGGCGGCGTTCGGCGTGCGGTTCGACCCCGTCGGCGAGCGGCTGTCCCTGGTCGACGAGCGGGGCCGGATCATCGAGGACGACCGGGCGCTGCTCGTCCTGCTCGACCTGGTGGCCGCCGAGCGGCGCAGCGGACGCGTGGCGCTGCCCGTGACGACGACCAGGATCGCCGAGCAGGTCGCCGCGTACCACGGCACCCAGGTGGACTGGACGACCACGTCACCGGACGACCTGACCCGGGTGGGCCGAGAGGAGTCCACCATCTTCGGTGGCGACGGGCGCGGTGGATTCATCGTTCCCGAGTTCAGCAGCGTCTTCGACGGGACGGCGGCGTTCGTCCGGCTGATCGGACTGGTGGCGCGCACCCAGCTCACTCTCAGCCAGATCGACGCGCGCATACCCCGCGCGCACGTCCTGAAGAGGGACCTGGCGACCCCGTGGGCCGTCAAGGGCCTCGTGATGCGCCGGGTCGTCGAGGCCGCCGGGGACCGGCACGTCGACACGACCGACGGTGTGCGGGTCGTGGAGGCCGACGGCCGGTGGGTCATGGTGTTGCCCGACCCGGCGGAGGCCGTCACCCATCTGTGGGCGGAGGGGCCGGACGACGCTTCCGCGCAGGCGCTGCTCGACGACTGGGCCGCCGTGGTGGAGAGCGCGGGCCGCTGAGCCACTGAGACCGATGTGCCGGGAGGTGCCTGGGGCACCTCCCGGCACATCGGTGGGGCCATTCGGCGGTAGCCCCCGCGACGTGCGACGATGTGCGGCATGTCGCAGCAGCCCCCCGTTCGGAGCACCGGCTCCCCGTCGCCGCGTCCCGACGCGTCCATGTCGCTGCTGACCAATGTCATGGACCACGCGCTGGACGACGGTTACGCGGAGGCCTCGGCCCGCCGCGCCGCCGAAGGGGGTGGACTGCCTCGTACGCTCCGGGCGAAGCTGGGACTGGCGGCCGGGCTCGTGCTGGCCGCGGCGGTCGTCACCCTCGGTGCCGCGCAGGCGCAGATCTCGGCGCCGGTGGTGGCCAAGGAGCGTGAGGAGCTCATCGACCGGATCGAGTCCGAGACCTCGACGGCCGATCAGCTGGAGGACCGGATCGAGGCGCTGCGCGCCGAGGTGGGGGAGCGGCAGCGCAAGGCGCTGCAGAAGCACGGCGGGGACCAGGGGGAGCTGGTGGCCCTGCTCTCCGGGGCGACGGAGGTGCGGGGGCCCGGCGTCAAGCTGGTCGTCGACGACGCGAAGGACACCGACGAGGGCGGCGGCGGGCCGCGGGAGAGCAGCGGCTTCTCCGATACGGGGCGGGTACGCGACCGCGACATGCAGCGGGTCATCAACGGACTGTGGCAGTCGGGTGCGGAGGCGGTGGCCATCAACGGGCAGCGGCTGACCGCCCTGTCGGCGATCCGCGCGGCGGGCGACGCCATACTGGTCGACAACAAGCCGCTCGTGCCGCCGTACACGGTGCTGGCGGTCGGCGACGGCAAGAAGCTGAGCACGACGTTCCAGGACAGCGCCGACGGGCTGTACCTGCACGCGCTCCAGGAGAACTTCGGCATCCGCACCAGCATTTCGGACCAGGCCGAGGTGCGTCTGCCGGCCGCGCCGAGCTTGATCGTACGTACAGCAGAGCCGAGGACCGCCGAAGCCGGCACGGATGACGGGGGCGGCACGGCCGACACAGGGAAGGGCACATCTTGATCGCCGTACTGGGCCTCGTCGTGGGAGTCGTGGTCGGACTGTTCATCCGGCCCGAGGTGCCGGCAGTGGTCGAGCCCTACCTGCCGATCGCCGTCGTGGCCGCCCTGGACGCGGTCTTCGGAGGGCTGCGGGCCATGCTCGACGGGATCTTCGTCGACAAGGTCTTCGTCGTCTCCTTCCTGTCGAACGTCGTCGTGGCGGCTCTGATCGTGTTCCTGGGTGACAAGCTCGGTGTGGGTGCGCAGCTGTCCACGGGTGTGGTCGTGGTGCTGGGCATCCGGATCTTCTCCAACGCCGCCGCCATCCGGCGGCACGTGTTCCGGGCGTGAGGCCGATGAGCGACAACGAACAGACACCCCACCACGAGCCGCACCAGCAGGCGCGGCCGGAACCGCAGACCGGGCGGCAGCGGCTCCTCGCCGGCCTGTGGCCGCCGCGCGTCACGCGAGCCCAACTCATCGTCGCCGTGCTGCTGTTCGTCCTCGGTCTGGGCCTGGCCATCCAGGTCCGCTCGACCAGTGACAACAGCGCGCTGCGCGGGGCACGCCAGGAGGACCTGGTACGGATCCTGGACGAGCTGGACGACCGCACCCAGCGGCTGGAGGACGAGAAGGCGCGGCTGGAGGACCAGCGCACCGAGCTCGTCAACAGCTCGGACCAGGCCGAAGAGGCGCGCAAGCAGACGCTGGAGAAGGAACGTCAACTCGGCATCCTGGCCGGTACGGTGGCGGCGCAGGGCCCGGGGATCACGCTCACCATCGACGACGGAACCGGAGCGGTCGAGTCGGACATGCTGCTCGACGCGATCCAGGAGCTGCGTGCGGCGGGTGCCGAGGCGATCCAGGTCAACGGTGTCAGGGTCGTCGCGGACACCTACTTCTCCGGTGAGGCCGGGGACATCGAGGTGGACGGCCGGAGGATCAAGGGGCCGTACCGCTTCAAGGTCATCGGGAAGCCGCAGGATCTGGAGCCGGCGCTGAACATTCCGGGCGGTGTCGTCCAGACGCTGGAGAAGGAGCAGGCCACCGCCACGGTGACCCGGTCGGAGAAGATCGTTGTGGATGCCTTGCGACCGGCGGAGCGGCCTGACTACGCTCGGTCGTCATCGCGGTGAGCGGGGGCGCGCATGGGGGTCTTGGGACAAGGGCAAGAGGTTGCGGGGGGTCGGCGCATCACATGGGTGGTGCGTGATGGAAACTGTCCGGAGGATACGGACGTTGTGAGGGTGTCCGGGTCGGCAGGTGTGTTCAGTCAGGGTTCGTCCTGCCCCACGGGCGGGTCTGTTTCGTTCAAGGGGAATCGCCCGTGAAGTTGTTTGCGAAGTTGTTCGGCAAGAGCGCACGCGAGGACGGCAGCAGTGCCAAGCACCGTGCGCCGCGCCATGACCAGAATGAGGAGCAGGGTGGGGAGCGCCCCCTGTTCCGTGACGAGGTCGCCGGTCCGGGCGGTGTTCCCGGGCACCAGGGCGCGTCTGTTGACCCTGCCGGTCCCGGCCGCATAGGTTTCGGGCAACCATCGACCTCGAGTACGGGTGGAGACTCGCCCATGCCGGTTTGTACGAGGTGCGGGCACCGAAACGCCGAGGCGAGCCGGTTCTGCTCCAACTGCGGTGCGCCGCTGCGCCCGGGTGTTCCCGCGGAGCGCGCGTCCGAGACGACGTCGACCATCTCGATCTCGGGTCTGGAGGCGTACGACTCCGAGGCCACCGGCCAGACCCAGCTTCCGTCGCTGTCGCCCGAGGCGCAGGCCGCCGTGGAGGCCCTGCCGTTGGGCTCGGCGCTCCTCGTGGTGCGCCGCGGCCCGAATTCGGGCAGCCGCTTCCTGCTGGACGCCGATCTGACGACGGCCGGCCGTCACCCGCAGAGCGACATCTTCCTGGACGACGTGACGGTGTCGCGGCGCCACGTGGAGTTCCGCAGGTCGCCGGACGGCAGCTTCACGGTCGCGGACGTCGGCAGCCTCAACGGCACGTACGTGAACCGTGAGCGGATCGACTCGGTGCCGCTGTCGAACGGCGACGAGGTCCAGATCGGCAAGTACCGGCTGGTCTTCTACGCGAGCCAGCGGGGCGTGTGACCCGGCAGGGGAGGCCCATGCCACGACCACCGACGGGCGGTGCCGGACACGGCACCGCCGGGGCGGGTGATCAGCTGGTGAGCATCGGGACGGTGCTCACCCAGCTGCGTGAAGAGTTTCCCGAAGTGACCATCTCCAAGATCCGGTTCCTGGAGGCGGAGGGGCTCGTCGAGCCGCAGCGGACCGCGTCCGGGTACCGGAAGTTCAGTTCGGCGGACGTGGAGCGGCTCGCGCAGATCCTGCGGATGCAGCGGGATCACTACCTGCCGCTCAAGGTGATCCGTGAGCACCTGGACGCGTTGGCCCGCGGTGAGCGGGTACGGCTGCCCGCGCCCGCCTCCGGCACGCAGCGGGAGCTGACGGCCGGCAGCCCCTTCGAACCGGACCAGGACGCGCCCACCGCGGCCCGGGTGGGCAGGTCGGAGCTCCTGGCGGCCGCCGGGGTCGGCGAGGACGAGCTGGCCGAGTGGGAGTCCTACGGGCTGATCACACCGGTCGCGGACGGCGCGTACGACGCCGAGGCGGTGACCGTCGCGAAGCTGGTCGCGGATCTGGGCAGATTCGGTCTGGAACCCCGGCACCTGAGGACCGTGAAAGCCGCCGCCGAACGCGAGGCCGGGCTCGTCGAGCAGGTGGTCGCGCCGCTGCGCCGGCACCGGAATCCGCAGACCAGAGCCCATGCGGAGGCCACGATGAAGGAGCTGGCGGCCCTGTCCGTGCGGCTGCACGCGGCGCTGGTGCAGACGGCCCTCGGTGTCCGGTTGCACTGAACTCGGAGGGGTCCGGGAGGGCCCCGACTACCCAAACCGGTCCGGCACGTCCTAGGGTTGCAATGTGAACGAGCTCGATGTTGTCGGTGTCCGGGTGGAAATGCCGTCCAACCAGCCGATCGTGCTCCTGCGTGAAGTGGGAGGCGACCGCTACCTCCCCATCTGGATCGGTCCGGGAGAGGCGACGGCGATCGCCTTCGCCCAGCAGGGCATGGCCCCTGCCAGGCCGCTCACCCACGACCTCTTCAAGGACGTGCTGGAGGCCGTGGGGCAGGAGCTGACCGAGGTCCGGATCACGGACCTGCGGGAAGGGGTCTTCTACGCGGAGCTGGTCTTCGCCAGCGGAGTCGAGGTGAGCGCGCGGCCGTCCGACGCCATAGCGCTCGCCCTGCGGACCGGGACGCCGATCTTCGGCAGTGACGGGGTGCTGGACGACGCCGGCATCGCCATCCCGGACGAGCAGGAGGACGAGGTGGAGAAGTTCCGCGAGTTCCTCGACCAGATCTCGCCCGAGGACTTCGGCACCAACAGCCAGTGAGCAGGCGCCCGTCGACCGGCTGAGCGGCGGTCGACGGGCCTTGCGCTGACGTCCGCGCGAGGGTTCATCGGCGCATTCGATAAGCCGTTCCCGAATCCGGGTCACGGCAAACCACTCTCAGGGTGATTATCACTCGGCGTGCCGAGTGTGGCGATCGTTGACGCACCCCGGGCGACTGCCTACCGTCGAGATGGCAGGTCAAGGACGGAGGGTCGGCGTGATGAACAGCGGCGACGGTGCGACTGGGGGTACCCCCGGACGAAGTCTGGGGCAGAGCGGGCCGTATCCGCTTCACGAGAGTGCGACCGTTCAGGGAGAGGTGGCCGACCCGACGACCGACACCGTCGGCTACCGGGGTCCGACCGCGTGCGCGGCGGCCGGCATCACCTATCGACAGCTCGACTACTGGGCCCGTACGGGGCTGGTCGAGCCGAGCGTCCGCCCGGCGTACGGGTCGGGGACGCAGCGCCTCTACAGCTTCCGGGACGTGGTCGTCCTCAAGATCGTGAAGCGGTTCCTGGACACCGGGGTCGCGCTGCAGAACATCCGCACCGCCGTCCAGCACCTGCGGGCCCGCGGCTTTCAGGATCTGGAGCGCATGACGCTGATGAGCGACGGCGCCACCGTCTACGAATGCTCGTCGCCCGATGAGGTCGTCGACCTCCTGCAGGGCGGTCAGGGCGTCTTCGGAATCGCCGTGGGCGTGGTGTGGCGCGATGTCGAGGCGGCGCTGTCGCAGCTGCACGGGGAGCGCGTCGACACCGGCGAGACGCTGATCGGGCACAACCCCTCGGACGAGCTGGCACGGCGCAGGCGCGACAGGGCCGTCTGACGGGTGCCACGGAGACATCCCCGCGAGACATCCCCGTCGTCGCACGGGTGTGCGGGCGATTGTCAGTGGCGTAGGGCAGCATCGGTGTTGTGAGAGCCGCGCCGACGATTCTGCATCTGGACATGGATGCCTTCTTCGCCGCCGCCGAGCAGGCGGCGAAGCCGAGCCTGCGCGGAAAGCCCGTGGTGGTCGGCGGTCTGGGGCCGCGCGGGGTCGTCGCCACCGCCTCGTACGAGGCCAGGCGCTTCGGGGTCCACTCGGCGATGCCGATGGCGCAGGCGCGGCGTCTCGCGCCGAACGCCGCGTATCTGGTGCCGCGCTTCTCCCTCTACCGGGCCGTCAGCGAGCAGGTCATGGAGCTGCTGGGGCGGCTGTCGCCCCTGGTGGAGCCGCTCAGCCTCGACGAGGCCTTCGTGGACCTGGAGGCCGGGGGCACGGCCCATGACGCGGCCACCGCTCGGGAGACCGGTGAGCGGCTGCGCGGGGACATCCTGGCGGTCACCGGGCTGACCGGTTCGGTGGGGCTGGCGGGCTCCAAGATGCTGGCGAAGATCGCGTCCGAGCAGGCCAAGCCCGACGGGCTCGTACTCATCGAGCCCGGCACCGAGCGGGAGCTGCTCGGACCGATGTCGGTGCGGACGCTGCCGGGCGTCGGCCCGGCCACCGGCGAGCACCTGCGGCGGGCCGGGATGACGACGGTGGCGGACCTCGCGGAGGCGGGCGAGGACGAGCTCGTACGGCTGCTGGGCAAGGCGCACGGGATATCGCTGTACAGAATGGCGCTGGGGCACGACGACCGTCCCGTGGTGGCGGAGCGGGACGCCAAGTCCGTCTCGGTGGAGGACACCTTCGACGTGGACCTGCACGACCGTGTACGCGTGCGCCTGGAGGTGGAGCGCCTGGCGGACCGGTGCGTGCGGAGGCTGCGGAGCGCCGGGCGGTCGGGCCGCACGGTGGTGCTGAAGGTGCGGCGCTTCGACTTCTCGACGCTGACCCGGTCCGAGACCCTGCGCGGGCCGACGGACGACCCGGTGGTGGTCCGGGAGGCCGCGGCCCGGCTGCTGGAGGCGGTCGACACCACGGGCGGCGTACGGCTGCTGGGCGTCGGTGTGACGGGGCTGGCGGACTACACGCAGGAGGACCTGTTCGCCCAGGCCGCGGCCTCCGGACGGGACGCGGCGGGCCGGGACCGGGCGGAGGGCGCCCTGTCGGCGGGGCCGGAGCCGTCGGGGTCGGGGGAGTCGGGCGCCGTACCCGCTCCGGAGGGCGTCGGCGGGCCGCGGGCGCCGGCGGGTGGACGGGGGGAGGAGGGTGCTGTCCCGGGAGGGCGCGGGGCCGGGGGGACGGGACCGGCGGTGGGCGGCGCGGCCTCGGTCGACGCGTCGTCCGGGCCGGTCGGCCCGGACGGCACCGGGCGGGTGGGCGTTTCCGGGGAGGACGCCGGGGAGCCGCGGCGCTGGCTCGCCGGGCAGGACGTGCGTCACCGGGAGTACGGGCCGGGGTGGGTGCAGGGCAGCGGGGTGGGGCGGGTGACCGTGCGGTTCGAGGAGCCGGGTTCGACGGCGCCGGGGCGGGTGCGGACCTTCCGTACGGAGGACCCGGATCTGGAGCCGTCGGATCCGCTGCCGCTGGTGCCGGGCGCCGGACCGGTGCCGGCGGTGGCCGGCGGTCAGTCGTCCTGACCGGCGATCCTGCCGAAGTCGCGGTCGGCGGCCGGAGGGGCGGGGAGGTCCAGGTCGTAGTGGTGGTAGAGCTGCAGCTCCTGCTCGGGGGAGAGATGGCGGCCGACGCCGAAGTCCGGCGCGCCCTTGATCAGGGAGCGTTCGTACGGCACGTGCAGGCCCTCGTCGTCGAGCGTGCTCGGGTCCAGGGGGACGAAGGCGTCCCGGCCGAACAGACCGGTGCGTACGGCGGCCCACTCGGGTACGCCCGTGGCATCGTCCAGGTACACCTCGTCGACGGTGCCGATTTTGTGGCCGTTGCGGTCGAAGGCTTTACGGCCGATCAGGCTCCGCGGATCGATATCGCTCTGCACGATCCCTCCAACTGGTCGCAACTGCGCTACACCACTACGAAAGTGCACATCGGTGACGTCGGCCACTCGAGGGATCGGGCCACGACCTCGCTGGTAGGCTGGCAGACGGCTGTTGACCCCGCGCGGGAGAGTCCTCCGGAGAAACCTTCCGGAGGCGCCGAAGGAGCAAATCCTCCCCGGAATCTCTCAGGCACCCGGTACCGCGCGGATGAGGTCACTCTGGAAAGCAGGGCGGGCGTCGGACGGCATCCGCTCTCACCGACGGTGAAAGCCGGGCTGCCCCGCGGGCGGTCCGGTGAAGCTCTCAGGTTGAGATGACAGAGGGGGAGGCCGTCCGGGCACCCGCGCCATGGTGCCCCTCGCAGGTCGTGACGACCAGGAGGCCTCCGTAGATGACCGCCAACCGTACTCCGCTCACCGAGCTTGAGCAGGGCATCCCCTTCGAGCAGCGGCACATCGGGCCTGACGCCGAGGCCCGTGCCAAGATGCTCGCGCAGGTCGGTTACGGCTCGCTCGACGAGCTGACCGCCGCCGCCGTGCCGGATGTGATCAAGAGTGCCGAGGCGCTCGCACTGCCCGACGCGCGTACCGAGGCGGAGGTCCTCGCGGAGCTGCGCTCGCTCGCCGACCGCAACCAGGTGCTCGCCCCGATGATCGGCCTCGGCTACTACGGCACCTTCACGCCGCCGGTCATCCTGCGCAACGTCATGGAGAACCCGGCCTGGTACACGGCGTACACGCCCTACCAGCCGGAGATCTCGCAGGGCCGCCTGGAGGCGCTGCTCAACTTCCAGACCATGGTCGCCGACCTGACCGGGCTGCCGACCTCGGGCGCCTCGCTGCTCGACGAGGGCACCGCCGCGGCCGAGGCGATGTCGCTGGCCCGCCGCGTCGGCAAGGTCAAGGACGGCGTGTTCCTGGTCGACGCCGACGCCCTGCCCCAGACCATCGCCGTCATCGAGACGCGCGCCGAGCCGACCGGCGTCGAGGTCGTCGTCGCCGACCTGAGCGACGGCATCCCGGCCGAGGTCGCCGAGCGCGGCGTCTTCGGCGTGCTGCTCCAGTACCCGGGCGCCTCCGGTGCGGTGCGGGACATCAAGCCGGTCATCGACCGTGCCCACGAGCTCGGCGCGATCGTCACCGTCGCGGCCGACCTGCTCGCCCTGACCCTCCTCACCTCGCCCGGCGAGCTCGGCGCCGACATCGCCGTGGGCACCACCCAGAGGTTCGGCGTGCCCATGGGCTTCGGCGGCCCGCACGCCGGTTACATGGCCGTGCGCGACACGTTCGCCCGCAGCCTGCCGGGCCGGCTCGTCGGCGTCTCCGTCGACGCGGACGGCAACAAGGCCTACCGCCTGGCGCTGCAGACCCGTGAGCAGCACATCCGCCGCGAGAAGGCCACCAGCAACATCTGCACCGCGCAGGTGCTGCTGGCCGTCATGGCCGGCATGTACGCCGTCTACCACGGCCCCGACGGGCTGAGGCAGATCGCCCGGCGCGTCCACCGGTACGCGGTGATCCTCGCCGAGGGTCTGCGCGCCGGCGGCGTCGAGGTCGTCCACGGCTCCTTCTTCGACACCGTGACCGTCCGGGTGCCGGGCAAGGCGGCCGAGGCCGTCGCCGCCGCCCGCGAGAACGGGGTCAACCTGCGCCTCGTCGACGCCGACCACGTGTCCGTGGCCTGCGACGAGACCACCGGCCGCGCCCAGCTCGCCGCCGTGTGGGACGCCTTCGGCGTGCGCGGCGACATCGAGGCGCTGGACGCCGAGGCGGCGGACGGGCTGCCCGAGGCGCTGCTGCGCACCGACGGCTACCTCACCCACCCGGTCTTCCACTCCCACCGCTCCGAGACCGCGATGCTGCGCTACCTGCGCAAGCTGGCCGACCGCGACTACGCGCTGGACCGCGGCATGATCCCGCTCGGCTCCTGCACCATGAAGCTGAACGCGACCACGGAGATGGAACCGGTCACCTGGCCGGAGTTCGGGCAGATGCATCCCTTCGCGCCGGCGGACCAGGCGCAGGGCTATCTGACGCTGATCCGTGAGCTGGAGGAGCGTCTCGCCGAGGTCACCGGCTACGACAAGGTGTCGATCCAGCCCAACGCCGGCTCGCAGGGTGAGCTGGCCGGTCTGCTCGCCGTCCGCGCGTACCACCGAGCCAACGGCGACACGCGGCGCACGGTCTGCCTCATCCCGTCGTCCGCGCACGGCACCAACGCCGCGAGCGCCGTGATGGCCGGCATGAAGGTCGTGGTCGTCAAGACCGCCGACGACGGTGAGATCGACGTCGAGGACCTGCGCGCCAAGATCGAGCAGTACCGCGACGAACTGTCCGTGCTGATGATCACCTACCCGTCCACCCACGGCGTGTTCGAGGAGCACGTCGCCGACATCTGCGCCCAGGTACACGAGGCGGGCGGCCAGGTGTACGTCGACGGGGCCAACCTCAACGCGCTGGTGGGGCTCGCCAAGCCGGGTGAGTTCGGCGGTGACGTGTCGCACCTGAACCTGCACAAGACGTTCTGCATCCCGCACGGCGGCGGCGGCCCCGGCGTGGGTCCGGTGGGTGTGCGCGCCCACCTCGCCCCGTACCTGCCGAACCACCCGCTCCAGCCGAGCGCCGGACCGGACACGGGCGTCGGCCCGATCTCGGCCGCCCCGTGGGGCTCGGCCGGCATCCTGCCGATCTCGTGGGCCTACGTCCGGCTCATGGGCGGCGAGGGCCTCAAGCGCGCGACGCAGGTCGCCGTGCTGGCCGCCAACTACATCGCCAAGCGACTGGAGCCGCACTACCCCGTGCTCTACACCGGCCCGGCCGGGCTCGTCGCCCACGAGTGCATCGTGGACCTGCGGCCGATCTCCAAGGCGACCGGCGTCAGCGTCGACGACATCGCCAAGCGGCTGATCGACTACGGCTTCCACGCGCCGACCATGTCGTTCCCGGTGGCCGGCACGCTGATGATCGAGCCGACCGAGAGCGAGGACCTCGCCGAGCTCGACCGGTTCTGCGACACGATGATCGCGATCCGCGCCGAGGTCGAGAAGGTCGCGTCGGGCCAGTGGCCCGCCGAGGACAACCCGCTGCGCAACGCCCCGCACACGGCTGCCGCGCTGGGCGGCGAGTGGGCGCACGCGTACAGCCGCGAGGAGGCGGTCTTCCCGGCCGGCGTCTCGGCGGCGGACAAGTACTGGCCGCCGGTGCGCCGGATCGACGGCGCGTTCGGTGACCGCAACCTGGTGTGTTCGTGCCCGCCGCTGGACGAGTACGACAACTGACCGGACGGGAAGGGCCGGTACGGAGTGATTCCGTACCGGCCCTTTCGTCATGCGTGGTGCGGTGGCGACGCGGGTGTCTCAGGCGGCCGTCATGACGTGCGAGGCGCCCAGCGGCCGGTGCGGCGCGATGACCTGGCCGTCCGGCAGCAGTTCACCGGTGTCCTCGAAGAGGAGGACGCCGTTGCACAGCAGGCTCCAGCCCTGCTCCGGGTGGTGTGCCACCAGACGCGCCGCCTCCCGGTCGGCGGAGTCGGCGGTCGGGCAGGCTGGCTGGTGCTGGCACATGGGTGGATTCTTTCGCTGCGATGTGGTGTGTGTCCTGCGGCTCGATGCGGTGTTCATGGCCGCCCCCCGTTGAGTCGGTCGATCCGGTCCCAGTGTTGCCCCACGGGCGTCAATCCGCAGGGATTTCACTGCAGCGCTTCCTACTGCGTAATGACGTATCACCCGTGCGGATGGTTCAGCTCTAACCCTCTGTCTCTTTGGGTGGTTCGGGATGGCCTCAGCGGGCTAGTCCGTACGGGTCACCCGGGGGCGTCACGCGGTTGACTCCAGCAGCGGGGGAGGCGCGAGACGCAGGTTCAGCACCGGCAGCAGGTCGGCCACGCGGTACGGCATGTGCGCGGCGATACCGGGTGGCGCCGGCGCCAGCGGAACCAGGAGGTCGGCCGGGGTGGGGCTGCCCGTGGCCGGGTCGGCCTCCGGGTCGCTGTGCAGCCACAGGGTCAGCATGTAGAGGTCGGGTACGGACAACAGCCGGGGCTGGAACGGGGTCGTCATCGTCTCGGCCTGGCGCAGGGCCCGCTCCGTCGACGCGAGGTAGGGCCCCTCGAAGAAGTGCGAGAACGTCCAGCCGTCGGGGGTGAGCCTGGTGTCCGCGGCGGCGACCGGCCCCTCTCCGCCGCGGATCATGAACCGCCAGCCGACGAGGCGGGTGCGCGGGGTACCGGCGGGCGGGACGGCATGGTCGCGTACGTCCAGCACGTGGACGGGCAGGGGGAGTTCGGGGCTCATCGGTCCCTGGACGGACCGCAGAGCGGGGGTGTGGGCCTCGCGGACGGCGGTGGAGCCGAGGGCCACGAGGACGCTGCGCAGGGCGGGCGCGGGGGCCTGGGAGACATGGAGCGGCATGGTGGGTCGCCTCTCACTCAAGAGACAGGTGATGCGTGGGAGGTGCGAAGGAAGGTGCGGACGGCACTGTCAGCAACGGAGCCAGAGGGGGGCCGATGGGCCATGACCGGGCGCCGGCTCTCTGCCTCGTTCGCGGAGTTTATACGACGCGTGTTCACGTGATGTTTCCGCTAGCTGTCGCCGGTATTGCGAACAAGCCGAGATCGGGACTTTGTTTTGCGGGGTTCGTGTGGATTTCCCGTGAACCCCGGAGCCGTGGCCTGCGGCGCGCGCCGGGACGCGGTCGGCCGAAACTGGCCGTTGTTTATCGAGGGCAGCCGCCCCTGGTAACTGCCCGCTGTCTCTTGCCCCCGGAATGTGCCGGACGGTCTTACTCTCCAGCCTAGCGGGCAGACCATGTCCGTGGGGGCGTTACAGATCAGTCCGGCTGGGCATTATCGTCCGTGACACAGGCGGCCGAAGCCGCGCGCCACCCATGAGGAGGGACGCTCGATGGGGGAGAAGGTCGAGGCAGGCGGGTTCGACCTGTCCGATCGGCAGAGGTACCGCCGAAAGGTGCAGCAGTGCCTGGCGGCCCTCGGGCGACTCCTTGCCGAGAAGAGGTTCGACCGCCCCAGGAATCTGATGGGCCTGGAGATCGAACTCAATCTGGCGGGACCGGACGGCATGCCGCGCATGATGAATGCCGAGGTACTGGAGCGCATTGCGAGCCGTGATTTCCAGACCGAGCTGGGGATGTTCAATCTGGAAGTGAATATCGCGCCGCACCGGCTCGGGGGTCGCGTTTTCGATCAGCTCGCGGAAGAGCTGCGCACCGGACTGGGGTACGCGCATCGCAAGGCGCAGGAGGTCGACGCCGGGATCGTGATGATCGGAATTCTTCCGACTCTCACCGAGGGCGATCTCGTGTCCGGGAATCTCTCGGACGTCGACCGTTACATGCTCCTCAACGACCAGATCGTGGCCGCGCGGGGCGAGGACTTCACGCTCGACATCGACGGGGTGGAGCATCTGACCTGCACCGCCGGCTCGATCGCGCCGGAGGCGGCCTGCACCTCCGTGCAACTGCACCTCCAGGTCACGCCGGCCCGGTTCCCGGACGTGTGGAACGCGGCGCAGGCCGTCGCCGCCGTGCAGATCGCGGTCGGCGCCAACGCCCCGTTCCTGTTCGGACGCGAGCTGTGGCGCGAGTCCCGGCCACCGCTGTTCACGCAGGCCACGGACACCAGGCCGCCCGAGCTCCAGGCCCAGGGCGTACGGCCGCGCACCTGGTTCGGGGAGCGGTGGGTGTCCTCGGCGTACGAGCTGTTCGAGGAGAACGTGCGGTTCTTCCCCGCGTTGCTGCCGATCTGCGACGACGAGGACCCGCTGCGGATCGTCGACGAGGGCGGCGTACCGTCCCTGCGGGAACTCGTCCTGCTCAACGGCACGGTGTACCGCTGGAACCGGCCGGTGTACGGGGTCATGGACGGCCAGCCGCACCTGCGTGTGGAGAACCGGGTGCTGCCGGCCGGGCCGACGGTCGACGACGTGCTGGCGAACGCCGCCTTCTACTACGGACTCGTGCGCGCCCTGGCGGAGGAGTCCAAGCCGGTGTGGAAGCGGCTGCCGTTCGCGGACGCCGCCACCAACTTCGACGTCGCCTGCCGCCACGGCATCGACGCCGAGCTGCGCTGGCCGCGGCCGGGGCGGGGCGGCGGCGTCACCACGGTGCCGGCGGTGAAGCTGGTACGGGACGAACTGTTGCCGCTGGCCGCCGCCGGGCTCGACGCGTGGGGCGTCGAGCGTGCCGACCGCGACCGGTACCTCGGGATCATCGAGGAGCGGTGCCGGCGGCGCGTGAACGGCGCGTCGTGGCAGGTCGAAACGTTCCACCGGGCCCTGGAGGCGGGTCTCGGCCGCGAGGCGGCGCTCGCCGCCACCACGCGCCGCTACTGCGAGCTGGCGAGCCACGGGGATCCGGTGCACACCTGGCCGGTGGGTTTCCCGGCACCGGAGGACCGGCGCCCGGCGTGAGGCCGTCACACCGCGGCAGGGACCTGCCGCGTCCGCCTGTGTCCGTCCGCCGTCTGCGCCGTGTCCGCTGTGTCCGCTGTGAACCCTGTGCCGGGGCGGTGCCTCCGCGTCGTCACGGACCCGCCCGGCTGCTTCCGCCGGGCAGTCGTGGGGCAAGCTGTGACGTCCCGCAGGTCCGCGTCACCGAAGTGACGCGGCGGCGGGGGCGGAACGGATTCCTGAAGCGGAGGCAGCTGTGCAGGCACAGGCGGGGCGCGTGGCCGATTCTCTTCCCGAGGGGGGCTCCCCCCGCAAGGTCCTCCGGTCCGAGCTGCTGGTCGTCCTGGCACTCTCGCTCGGGGCGAGCGGGGTCGCCTCACTGATCAGCTTCATCGGCGCGCTGACGAAACCCGGCGGGCTGAAGGACCAGGCGGCCCACCTCAACACCTCGGCGGCACCGGGCCGGCCGTGGCTGGACCTGGCCTGGCAGCTGTTCGGGATCGCGGCGGCGCTGGTGCCGGTCGTGCTGGTGGCGCATCTGCTGCTCAGGGAGGGGGCGGGGTTGCGGGCGATCGGCTTCGACCGCCGCAGGCCGTGGAGCGACCTGGGACGCGGGGCGCTGGTCGCGGCCGGCATCGGGAGCGCCGGGCTCGCCTTCTACGTGGTGGCGCGGGCGGCCGGGTTCAATCTGACGGTGGTGCCCGAGTCGTTGCCGGCGGTGTGGTGGAAGTACCCGGTGCTGATCCTGTCGGCGGTGCAGAACTCCGTACTGGAGGAGGTCATCGTCGTCGGGTACCTGCTGCGCAGGCTGGGGCAGCTGGGGTGGACGCCGATGGCGGCGCTGGTGGCGAGTTCGGTGCTGCGCGGTTCGTACCACCTGTATCAGGGCGTCGGCGGCTTCATCGGCAACATGGTGATGGGCGCGGTGTTCGTGCTGCTGTACCGGCGGTGGGAGCGGGTGGGGCCGCTGGTGGCGGCGCACGCGTTCCTCGACATCGTGGCGTTCGTCGGGTACGCGCTGCTGAAGCCCCACGTGGGCTGGTTGTGAGCTGACGGCGGAGGAACGACAAAAGGGGCGTACGGCGTCTGCTGTACGCCCCTTCCGCGCGTGTCCTAGGCGAGCAGGTCGCCCTCGATGACGGTGACCGCGCCGCCGGTCAGCAGCGTGCGCTCGCCCCGCAGGGCGGTACGGATGAGGCCCGTGCGGCGGCCCCCCTGGAGGCCGGTCAGCTCGTCCCGCCCGGTGCGCGCCGACCAGAACGGTGCGAGCGCGGTGTGCGCGCTGCCGGTCACCGGGTCCTCGTCGATGCCGAGCGCCGGGAAGAAGCAGCGGGAGACGAAGTCGTAGCCGCGCCCCGGCTCCTCGGCCGCGGCCGTGGTGATGACGCCCCGGTTCGACATGGTCGCCAGGGCCGCGAAGTCGGGTGCCAGGGACCGTACGGCGTGCTCGTCCGCCAGTTCCACCAGCAGGTCGCCGATGTGGGCGGCGGTGTCGTGCACGGAGACGACCTCCGTGCCGAGCGCCTTCGCGAGCCCGTCGGGCGCCGGCACCGGCGTGAGCGTGGAGGTGGGGAAGTCCATCGTGATCGAGCCGTCCTCCGTGGCGGTCGCGGAGAGGATGCCGCACCGCGCCGCGAAGCGCACCGTGCCGGTCGCGCGCCCGGTGGTGTGCAGGACGTGGGCGGTGGCCAGAGTGGCGTGGCCGCACATGTCGACCTCGGCGACCGGGGTGAACCAGCGCAGGGCCCAGTCCGCCTCGCCGCCGGGTGGGAGAGGGTGGGCGAAGGCCGTTTCCGAGAGGTTGACCTCGGCGGCGACCTTCTGGAGCCAGGGGTCGTCAGGGAAGGCGTCGAGCAGGAGGACGCCCGCCGGGTTGCCGGAGAAGGGACGGTCGGTGAAGGCGTCGACGATTCGGATCCGCATGCACACGACCGTAACGGTGACGCGAAGCGGCAGGCCAAGGCCAATGCCGGGTTGCCGGCCCCTGACCCGCCGCAGCGAAGGTTAAGCGATTCTCATCGAAGGTTGAGGGACTGCTCCTGGGCATCACCGTTCGCGGACTGCTGACGGAGCCGCGCCTTCTTGCGCAGGTAGTGGAGCCTGTTGCGGCAGGTGGGTGAGCACGACACGCGGATGTGGTTCGTGCGGCCCGGTCCCAGGGGGCCGCCGCATGCCGCGCAGGTCGTCGGTTGGTTCCAGGGCAGGTCGCCTGTCGGTGGCCAGTTCGGAGTCCCACTGGCGGCCATTTGGTGGGGAGGTAAGTGGCCGTGGTTTGTTCACGGTGTGTAGTCGCGGTGATGGTATGCCCGCGTGTGTCTCGGTGTCGATCGGGCCTTTGCGCCGTCAGGTCCGGTCTCAGAACTCAGTCGGCGGCAAGTAGCTGCTCGCGCAGGATGTCGGCGTGCCCGCAGTGGTGGGCCAGCTCGCGCAGGACTTGCAAGTACACCCAGCGCAGCGTGCGCGGCCCGGCACGGTGGCCGGTCACGACGGTGTCCAGCGGCAGGTCGGCGACCACCGCCCGGGCTGTCGCGCAGGCCTCCCGGTGGGCCGCCGTGACGGAGGCGACGGTGTCGTCGTCGGCGAGCCGGAAGGACTCGTCCGGGCTCTGAACCAAGCCGAGCTCCCGACGGGATGTGCCGCCGACGCACTCCTCGAACCACACCCGCTGCATCCACGTGACGTGCTTGAGCAGCCCGAGCAACGTTGTCGCCGACGAGACGAGTCGGCGGCGGGCCTGCTCCTCGGTGAGGCCGTCGAGGGTTACCTCGAGGGCGCTCCGATACTCCTGGACGAACGCGTCGAGCTGGGTGCGTTCGTCATCCAACGGCACATCGAACGAGCCCATCAGAGTCTCCCATCACGGGCGCTGAGCACGGGATCGCCGTACGCGCGTAACCGGTTCCCCCGTCGTCTCCCCAGACAGCCAGCCCTAAACGATCATCAACCTTCGGTGAGAAAACCTAGCGGTCACCAACCTTCGATGACAACGCTCAACCTTCCTTGCTGACCTGTTTCAGCGAAGGTTTCGCGAATCTCAGCGAAGCTGAACGGATGGCCGTTAGTGTCACCGAAGGTTGAGTACTCGCTCAGCCTTCGGGCTGGGGGTGCGGTGGAAGCCCTGTCGCGCGCGTACGGCGATGAGGCGTTAACGGCGTTGAGCTGGACTTTCTCAGCGACGGAGAACGTCGCCGGCTCCGCCGGGAGCGAGTTGGCAGGTTTCGTTCGAGACAGTTGAGCCCGTCCGGCCGTTCCGCTGGGACAAGGGCACGCCGGGCTTCGCCGGCTGGTACTACTCGGCGACCATGCGCGATCACGTGGGCTATGAGTCGTGGCTGGAGCGGGACCGGTTGATCCTGCTCGACGGAGATCCGCAGGTGAGGGCGATCTCGTCGCAGCCTTTCTGGCTGCACTGGCACGACGGCAGGCGACAGCGCCGCCACGCTCCCGATTACTTCGTTCGACTGGCCGCGGGGCAAGCTCAGGTCGTGGACGTCCGCGCTGAGAAGGACATGGATCAGCGGACGCGGGAGGCGTTCGCGGCGACCGAGCGGGCCTGCGCGGCGGCGGGCTGGCAGTTTGAGTGGGTCGGCCGTCCGGATCCGGTACTCATGGCCAACGTCCGGTGGCTGGCGCGGTGTCGCCGGGCACGCTCTGGCCGGCCGGTGGCGGTGGCCGAGCGTCTGCTGGAGGTGTTTGGCGAGCCGAAGGGTTTATGGGAGGGAGCTGAGCTGGGTCCAGTACGGGCAACGTCGCCAGGTGTGTTCGCCTGCCTGCCGGAAGATGGCTATGCGGCACGTCAGGCGGCCCAAGAGCCACTGCCGACTCGCCGGGCCACCGCTCGGCCCCACACTCCGGGCATCTGCGCGGCTTGCAGGCGTCCGGTGTCTGAGGAGTCAGTCAAGGACGGGCGTCTGACCTGCTCACACGGCTGCCGCCAGAAGGCATACCGCCAGCGCAAGGCCATGCCGCCCGAGTAGCGGATCACCCCGCACCGGCCAATCTTCACTGGCACAGTCGGTGCAGATTCGCTGAGACAAACCGCTGAAGCATGAACCTTCGCTGAGACGAAGCTGGATCAGTGCAGCTTCGGTGAGATCGGATCAATCTTCGCTGAGACAGGTCAGCCCCGAACGAGTGTCGGAAACGATTGCCCGATGACATCTTCCGATATATCGTTGAGCCATCGGGATAGCTCAAAGATCGAGGGAGTGTAAACGATGCGTTCACACGGACACGGTCACGGACATGAGCACGGACCCGGACAGGGGCACGGGAACTGCGGGCCCGGCCCTCGTGGCTGGGGCGACCGGCTCGGCGACTTCGAGGGGCTGCGCGCCGCCTTCGGCCCGTTCGGGCCGGGCTTCGGCGGCGGGCCGTTCCGCGGAGGGCCCTTCGGGGGCGGCGGACGCGGAGGCGGCCGGGGCAGGGCGCGGCGCGGCGATGTGCGCGCCTCGATCCTCACCCTGCTGAAGGACCGGCCGATGCACGGCTACGAAATGATCCAGGAGATCGCCGAGCGCAGCGGCGGGGCCTGGCGGCCCAGCCCCGGCTCGGTGTACCCGACCCTCCAGCTGCTGGAGGACGAGGGGCTCATCGCGAGTGAGAGCGAGGGCGGCAAGAGGCTGTTCACGCTCACCGACGCGGGACGCGCGGAGGCCGAAGCGGGGCCGGAGGCCCCGTGGGAGGAGGCCGGGCGGGGCGTCGACTGGGAGGCCATGAACGAGATCCGGCAGGCCGGCTTCGGTCTGCTGGAGGCGTTCGGGCAGGTCTGGAAGACCGGCGACGCGAAGCAGCGGCAGAAGGCCCTCGCCGTCATCAACGAGGCCCGGAAGAAGCTGTATCTGATCCTCGCCGACGAGCACTGACGGTGGGACGAGGCCCCGCGACTCCGGTCGCGGGGCCTTCGTCCGCCGCTGCGCCGTCTGCGGGCGCCGGTGCACGGACCTCTCCTCCGGGAGGAGGGAGAGCGGCCGAGCCCACTTTTCGCGCGATGGACGCATGCTCCTCGGCGCGGACGTTCGCGCCCGGCTCCGCCGGTTGGAGTGGGAAGGGTGCACAGCCCCATCCCGGGACCCGCCGAAGCCGGGCCCACCGCGCAGCCGGCCGGGGTCGTCGCCGGCGCGCTTCGCGGAGCGCTGCGGGGCGGCGACCCGCGGATCGACACCGCCCATCTTCTCCGGCCCTGACTGCCGGATCGGTCTTCGGCGGGCGGCAGGCCGCACGCGTGCTCGGTCACCTGGCCCGGTGCGGCATCGGATGCGGACCGCGGTGGTGGGGCTCCGTCGAGGTCTCCCGGTGCCGCCCCTGACGTGGTGCGCGCGGACGCGCCGGCCGGGTGGTCGCCCGCCGCCGCCACCGCCCCGCGCGCTCTGCGACGGGCTCCGGCGCGGGCAGCCGAGCGCACCGGGGCGGACCGCGGAGGCGAGCGTGAGCGGGTTCGATCTGTCGGCCGCCCTCGTCGCCGATCCGGAGCGCCGGGCCGTCGACGTGCCGACCCGCGCCGGGGTCGACCTCACGGCCGTGACCGCCCGCGTCGACGAGCTGTCTCAACAGGTGTGACCGCCTTTACGCTCCTGACCGGGTCCTGCCATGATGTGCCGATGCACGCGTCTCAGGGGAGAAGCGCCGGCCTGGGACTCGCCCTGGCCTCGGCCTTCGCATTCGGTGGATCGGGCGTCGCGGCCAAGCCGCTGATCGAAGCGGGCCTCGACCCGCTGCACGTGGTGTGGCTCCGGGTGACCGGCGCCGCGCTCGTCATGCTGCCCCTCGCCTGGCGCCACCGCGACCTGCTGCGCCGCAAGCCCGCGCTGCTCGCCGGGTTCGGACTCCTCGCCGTCGCCGGCGTCCAGGCCTGCTACTTCGCCGCGCTGTCCCGCATCCCGGTGGGTGTCGCGCTGCTCATCGAGTACCTCGCCCCGGCGCTCGTGCTCGGGTGGGTGCGCTTCGTCCAGCGCAGGCCCGTCACGCGGGCCGCCGCCCTCGGCGTGATCCTCGCGGTCGGCGGCCTCGCGTGCGTGGTGGAGGTGTGGTCCGGGCTGCGCTTCGACGCGCTCGGGCTGCTGCTGGCCCTCGGCGCCGCCTGCTGCCAGGTCGGCTACTTCGTCCTGTCCGACCAGGGAAGTGACGGGGAGGAGCCCGCCGACCCGCTCGGTGTCATCGCGTACGGCCTGCTCGTCGGCGCCGTCGTGCTCACCGTCGTCGCCCGGCCGTGGGGCATGGACCGGGCGGTGCTGGCCGGCACCGCCGACCTGGGCGGGACCGAGGCGCCGGCGTGGCTGCTGCTCGGCTGGGTGGTGCTGGTCGCCACCGTCATCGCGTACATCGCCGGCGTCATCTCCGTGCGCAAGCTCTCCCCGCAGGTGGCGGGTGTGGTGGCGTGTCTGGAGGCGGTCATCGCGACCGTACTGGCGTGGGTGCTGCTGCGGGAGCACCTGTCGGCGCCGCAGATCGTCGGCGGGGCCGTGGTGCTGGCCGGGGCCTTCATCGCCCAGTCGTCGGCGCCCAAGGCGGCGCCGGACGGGCCGGTGGCGGGGTCCGAGCGGCCGGTGTCCGGTGACGAGGTGGCGGCCGGACGGACCGCCACGTAAGGTGTCGATCATGCATTCGACCGTGCTTCCGCCGCCCGCCGCCTGACGCGGGCGGCACGTCTCCGCCGACGCTTCTCGGCGTCCCGCGCCCTGGCGGCTCCTGCCGCCCCGGCGTTCAAGGGCGTGTCCGGGGACGTCGGCGACGTCTGTGACGAAGACCGGCCCCGGGGTGGTCCCCGGGTGATGTGTCGCTGCCCGCGTGCGGAGTCGAGCGGCCCATCCTTTCCCTGTCTTCACGCGGAGAAGTCACGTGTCGAATTCCTCCATGACTCTGTCTGCCGGGCCCGTCGTGTCCGTCGGGCGGAGTCTTCTGTATCTGATCGTCGCCGGGGTGGCCTGGGGTACCGCGGGCGCGGCTGCCTCGTTGGTCTTCCGGGTCAGTGACCTGGGGCCCCTGGCCCTGTCGTTCTGGCGCTGCGTCGGCGGCCTTGTGCTGCTGCTCGGCGCGGTGGCGGTGCGGCGGGGCCGTCGGCGTACGGCGCCTCGTACCGCGCCCCGTACGGCGCCGGCGGCCGAGTCCCGGCGGCGGCGCGTGGTGCGCGTCGTCGGCACGGGGCTCGGGCTCACCCTGTTCCAGAGCGCCTATTTCGCGGCGGTCGAGGCGACGGGCCTCGCCGTCGCCACCGTCATCACGCTGGGCGCCGGGCCCGTCCTCATCGCGCTCGGCGCGCGACTGACCATGGGTGAACGGCTCGGGGGCGGCGGGATCACCGCGGTCGCCGGTGCGCTCACCGGGCTCGCCGTGCTGGTGCTCGGCGGCGGGACCGGGGAGGTGCGGCCCGCGGGGGTCGCCCTGGCGGTGCTGTCGGCGGGCGGGTACGCGGCGATCACGCTGCTGACGCGGTGGCTCGGGCGGGACGGCCGCGGCGGGGACGCGCTCACCACGACGGTGTGGGCGTTCGCGATCGGCGCGGCCGGGCTGCTGCCGATGGCGGTGGCCGAGGGTCTGGTGCCGGGTACGGCGGAACTCGCCCAGGTACTGGGGCTCCTGGCGTACATCGCCGCGATCCCGACCGCGCTGGCGTACGCGCTGTACTTCGCGGGCGCCGCGGTCGTACGGGCCGCGACCGTGTCGGTGATCATGCTTCTGGAGCCGGTGAGCGCGGCGGTCATCGCCGTGACGGTGCTCGGCGAACGGCTGACGGTCGGCACGGCGGTGGGGACCCTGGTGCTGCTGGCGGCCGTGGGCGGGCTGGCGGTCGGCGAGGCGCGGGGGGCGGCGGTGGGCGCCGTGTGACAGCCTCCCGACGGCTCCTCGGCGCCTCGCGCCTTCGGCCCCACGCCCGCCGGGTGGATGCCCCGCGGGCGTGGGGCGCCCCGTGCCGCCCCGTGGCGCCGGACTACGCGGGGGAGCGGCGCTCGAGGTGGGCGCGGGCCGCGTCGTCGTGAGGGGCCGCGCGGGAGGCGAGGTGGGCCGCGATACGGGCGCGCACCGGCTCGGACTTGTGGCCGGCGTACTTGAACTTCGCGCGCACCTCGATCACGTCGAGGCGCAGCCCGCGCAGCCCCGGCAGGAGCCGGCCGAACGGCGCCTCGCCGGCGGTCGCCGGAGCCGAGCCGCCCTCCGGCTGGAAGTGGGCGACCTGCCGGTTGAGCAGGTCGGCCTTCTCCGCCGGATCGTCCACCACATGGGCGGTGCAGCGCAGTTGCACGGCGGCGTAGAACGACGTGGGCGTGCCGTACTCGGGCGGCTCGTCCTCCGGTGCGGCCCAGGGGCCGGGGATGTACGCGTAGTCGTCGACCACGCTGAGCAGGACGTGCGGGTCCGCCTCGAGCGCCGGCCACAGCGGGTTGGGGCGGGCCAGATGGGTGAGGACGCGACCGTACGGGCCGGGTTCGGGGTCGTACCGGAAGTGCGTCGGCTGGACCCACGGCGGGGAGCCGGGCGGGCCGTTCACCGCCAGCTGCCCGAAGTCGTGGCGCGTCAGCCAGTCGCGCCACTCGGCGTCGTCCCGGGGCGCGTCCCAGGGGTGGATGAGCATCGGGGCCTCACAGGGCGCGGAGGTAGTCGGGCAGGGCGACGGCCGGGTCGAGGTCATCGGCCGGGACCGGGGCTCCGTATCCGGTCCTGAGGGGCACGACGCCGGTCCAGTGGGGGAGGGTGGCGTCCTCGGGCTCGTCGTTCGGGCCGCCCGTGCGGACCTTGGCGGAGACCTCGGTGAGGTCCAGGCGCAGCACGGCGGTCGCGGCGAGCTCCTTGGCGTCGGCCGGGCGGGAGTCGAGCGAGCGGCCGGGGACGACGTGGTCGACGAGCGCGTCGAGCGCGGTGCGCTTCTCCTCCGGGTCGGTGACCTGGTGGGCGGTGCCGTGGACCACGACCGAGCGGTAGTTGATGGAGTGGTGGAAGGCGGAGCGCGCCAGGACCAGGCCGTCGACGTGCGTGACGGTCAGGCAGACGGGCAGGCCCGGGTCGGTCCCGCCCGCCATGCGCAGGGGGCGGGAGCCCGTCGAGCCGTGGATGTAGAGGCGCTCGCCGACCCGGCCGTAGAGGGTCGGCAGCACGACCGGCGCGCCGTCACGGACGAAGCCGAGGTGGCAGACGTACGCCTCGTCGAGTATCGCGTGCACCAGATCGCGGTCGTACGAGGCGCGGTGGCGGGAGCGGGTCGGGACGGTGCGGTCGGTCGGCTCGTACGCCGCGTCATCCACGGTGGTCTCCGGCGTTGCGGTCTCCGGCATTGCGTACTCCATTGCACTAGTGCATAATATCGTTTGTGCTAGGAGAGTATCGGATCGAGGGTCGTCGCGCATCGGAGATCGCCGCGAGCGTGGAGCACGGGGTCGGCGCGGGCGCCCTGGAGCCGGGGCAAGTGCTGCCGCCCATGCGGGAGTTGGCGACCCGGCTGGGTGTCAACCCCAACACCGTGGCCGCCGCGTACCGCACCCTGCGCGAGCGCGGGGTGATCGAGACGGCCGGGCGCAGGGGCAGCCGGGTGCGGCCCCGCCCCGCGACCACCGTGCGCGGGACCATCCGCATCGAGGCGCCGGAAGGCGTGCGCGACATCGGGGAGGGCAACCCCGACCCGGCCCTGTTGCCGCCGCTCGGTGAGGCGCTCGCGGCCGCGGCACGGCACAGCGGGGAGCGCCCGGTGCTCTACGGCCGGTCGCCGGTTGACGAGGACTTCGCCCGGGCCGCCCGCGCCGCGCTGGACGCCGACGGGGTGCCGGGCGGGCCGGTCGCCGTCACCTCCGGCTCGCTGGACGCCATGGAGAGGGTCCTGGCCGCCCACCTGAAACCCGGCGACGCCGTGGCCGTCGAGGACCCCGGGTGGGGCGCCCTCCTCGACCTCGTTCCGGCGCTGGGGCTGCGGCCGGTGCCGGTCGCTCTCGATGACGACGGGCCGCTGCCCGACGCCGTCGAGCGGGCCGTGCGCGAGGGCGCGCGGGCGGTCTGCGTGACCGCACGCGCGCAGAACCCGACGGGCGCTGCGGTGGGAGCGGCGCGGGCGGCGGAGCTCCGGCGCGTCCTGGCCGCCCACCCCGACGTGCTGCTCATCGAGGACGACCACGGGCACGGCTTCGTCGACCTGCCACCGCATCCGCTGGCCGGCGCGACGGACCGCTGGGCGTTCGTCCGCTCGGTCTCCAAGGCGTACGGGCCGGATCTGCGGCTCGCCACGCTCACCGGTGACGCCGTCACCGTCGACCGGGTGCAGGGGCGGCAGCGGCTCGGGCCGGGCTGGGTCAGCGTGCTGCTCCAGCGGGCGGTGCTCCACCTCTGGGAGACCGGCGCGGTGGACACGCGGGCGGTCGCGGCGGCGTACGGGCAGCGGCGCGACGCGCTCGTACGGGCGCTGGCGGAGCGGGGCGTCGCGGCGCGCGGGCGCAGCGGCATGAACGTGTGGGTGCCGGTGGCCGACGAGACCGGCGCGGTGGCCCGGATGCTGCACGCGGGGTGGGCGGTGGCGCCGGGCGCGCGGTTCCGGATGGCGGCGGGACCGGGGATCCGGCTCACCGTCTCCGGGCTGACGGCGGCCGGCATCGGGACGCTGGCCGACGCGGTGGCGGCGGCGGTCGGCCCGATGCCGACGGGCAGTCACGGCTGATGCGCCGCCGACTCGCGGGTCACGGCTGACGCGCCGTGGGCCTGGCGCGGCTCTGGGTGAGGGCCGCGCCGGCCAGCACGATGAGCGCGCCGACCGGGGTGTTCCACGTGAGCTGTTCGTCCAGGAGCGTCACGCCCGCCGCGGTGGCGATCACCGGGATGAAGTAGGTGACCATCTGGCCGGTGGTCGGGCCGACCTCGGCGACGAGCCCGTACTGCAGCAGCACGGCCAGGCCGGTGCCCAGCGCGCCCAGTGCGACCACCGCGAGCAGCGGGACGACCGGGAACGCGGCGGGAACGCCGGTGAACAGAGGTGTGACGAGGGCGAGTTGCAGCGTGGCGAGGAACAGCTGCGCACCGGTGAGGGAGAGGTGCGACTCGCTGCGCCCCGCGAGGGTACGCCGGACGTAGATCCAGCCGATGGGGTAGCTCAGCGAGGCCAGCAGCGCCATGGCGGTGCCGCTGACGTCCAGTCCGGAGAAACCCTGCCAGGCACCGAGGACGGTCAGGACGCCCACGAAGCCCATGCCGAGTCCGGCGACGCGGCGGCGGGTGGGGCGGTCCTCGGAGAGCGCGACCAGCGACAGGGCCATGCCCCACAGCGGCGACGTGGCGTTGCAGATGCCGGCGAGCGTCGAGGGGATCGTCAGCTCCGCGTACGCGAAGAGTGAGAACGGCAGCGCGTTGAGGAAGAACGCGGCGACCGTCAGATGGCCCCAGGTGCGCGCCCCGCGCGGCAGCCCGGCACGCTTCACGGCCATCGCGACCGCGAGCACCGCCGTACCGAACAGCAGCCGGCCGAAGGTGACCTGGAAGGGGGCGTACGCCCCGGTTCCCACCTTGATGAGCAGGAAGCTGAAGCCCCAGATCAGCGAGAGCAGCGCGAAGCGGACGCGCCAGTCGAGGGCCCGCCGGGTCGCGGGCGGGGCGACGGTCGGCCGCGGCGGGGTGGTGGACGACGACCGGGGTGAGGGCGAGGTTGTGGTGCGCATGCTGACCACGATGCTGGCCAGGACGTCTTAGAACAAGCGAGATTTTCTCCATGTCTTCGCTTAGCATTGCTTACGTGTTGAATCTGGAGCGCCTGCGAACCCTGGACGCCCTCGCCCGCCACGGCTCGGTGAGCGGCGCGGCCGACGGGCTGCACGTGACGACCTCGGCGGTCTCCCAGCAGCTCGCCAAGCTGGAGCGTGAGATCGGGCAGCAACTGGTGACGAAGAACGGGCGCGGGGTGCGGCTCACCGACGCGGGGCAACTGCTCGCCGATCACGCGGCGCGGATCCTGTCCCAGGTCGAGATCGCGCAGGCGGACATTGAGGCACAGCGCGGACAGGTGGTCGGCGAGGTGCGGCTTGCCGGGTTCCCGACGGCCGCGCGCGGCCTGTTCCCGGCGGCGGTCTCCATGCTGCGCCGCGACCACCCCGACCTGGCCGTGCGCACCAGCGAGCTGGAGCCCGAGCGCGGCATCCAGCACGTGCTGCGGGGAGACATGGACCTCGCGGTGGTCCTCGACTGGAGCAACAAGCGGCTGCCGGTCCCGGGCGGGCTCGCCCGGGAGCCGCTGCTGGACGACGCCGCCGACGTCGCGATGC
The DNA here is from genome assembly GCF_040612535.1 of Streptomyces sp. NPDC006368. Lineage (NCBI taxonomy): Bacteria > Bacillati > Actinomycetota > Actinomycetes > Kitasatosporales > Streptomycetaceae > Streptomyces > Streptomyces sp. NPDC006368. Next base: position 56,445 of record NZ_JBEXQK010000026.1, on the reverse strand, counting down.
CGGCGGACCACCCGCTGGCGGGGCGGGACGAGGTGGACCTGGAGGACTTCGCCGACGACGACTGGGTGTCCTGGCCGGAGGGCGAATTCTGTTACGACTGGCTGATGTTCACGCTCCGGTCGAAGGGCATCGAACCGCGGATCGCCCACCTGGCGGGGGAACACCACACCCAGCTCGCGCTCATCCAGGCGGGGCTCGGGGTGTGCGTCACGCCCCGGCTCGGACGCGGGCCCATACCTCAGGGCGTCACCCTCGTACCCGTACGACAGCCGATGCGGCGTCACATCTACGCGGTGTGGCGCGCGGACGCGGACCGGCGGCCGTCGATCAGGGCGGCGGTGGAGGCGCTGCGGGAGGTGGGGCGGGCGGCGGGCAGCTGACCCGCCGGCCGGGCGCCCGAGCCCGGCGCCGGGAGGCATCGGCTGCTGCCGGACATACCGCCGCCCGCCGGCGCCTCCCCGCTGCCGGGGCGCCGCCCGCATGGCCCGGCTGTCCGGGGCCGCCCGGTGTGCTGCCGGTCCAGCGGCACACCGGGCGGTCGTCCGGATCGCCGAGCCCGTGCCGGGCGGCCTGCGCGGCGTCGTCGTGCGGTGCCGCGCGGCGGCCTCCCGACGTCGGCACGGACGGACGTGCGATGGCCGGGGCGGACCTCATCGTCGGGGATCCCCTCCGTGCACCCCCGCGACGACGTCCGTCCCGCCGCCCCGTCCTCGGCTTGTCCCGGGTGGAGCCGCCGCTGCCCCCGGCCCGAGGGGACGTGGCCGCGGCGGCCCCGGGGTCACACCAGCTTGATCGAGTCGCCGTCGACCGTGATCGACGCCGCCGCCAGCGGAGCCGTGGCCGGACCCGCCTTGACGCTGCCGTCGGACGCGTCGAACGTGGAGCCGTGGCAAGGGCAGTTGATGACCCCGTCGGCGACGTCCTTCACCGCGCACCCCGCGTGGGTGCACTTGGACGAGAACGCCTTGAACTCGCCCGCCTTCGGCTGCGTCACCACCACTTCGCCGAAGACCTTCCCGCCGCCCTCCGGGATGTCGGCCGTCTTGGCGAGCACCTGGCCGCCGCCCCCGGCGCCTGAGCCGGTCGTGCCGCCGGTGGCGCCCCCGCCCGCCGGCTGCCCGGCAGCGGACTCGGCCGGGCCGTCCGAGCCCCCGCACGCGGTGAGCACGGCCGCCAGCCCCGCGCCACCCGCCGCCGCGACGACGGTACGGCGCGCCACCGCCCTGGTGGTCCCCTGCGATCCGGTCATTCCGGCTTCCCTTCCACGATGGTCGTGCTGTCACCAGGGGGTACGGGACGGGAGCGCCGGCCGTTCACCTGCGCAACGACGTTTTCAGGAACTCGACTTCGAGCAGCAGCTGGTTGCCCACCGCGTCCTCCTGGGCGACGTGGTGGGTGGCGCCGGAGAGCGGCAGGACCGTGTGGGGCCGTCCAGCGGCGAGCAGGGCGGCGGAGAACCTCAGCGTGTGGGCGGCGACCACGTTGTCGTCGGCGAGTCCGTGGATCAGCAGCAGCGGCCGGGACAACCGGTGCGCGTACGGGATCAGGGAGGAGCGTTCGTAGGCGGCCGGGTCGACGTCCGGGTGACCCAGGAAACGCTCCTCCCAGTGGGTGTCGTACAGCCGCCGGTCGGTCGGCGCCGCGCCCGCCACCGCCGCGTGGAAGACGTCGGGGCGGTGGAGCACGGCCCCGAGGGCGAGGTAGCCGCCGTACGACCAGCCCCGGATCGCCACCCGCTCCAGGTCCAGGTCCGGATACGCCTCGGCCGCCGCGTGCACCGCGTCGACCTGGTCCTCCAGAGGCGCGGTCAGCCGGTCACCGCGGATCGCGGTCTCCCACGCGCGCCCGCGCCCCGGCGTTCCGCGCCCGTCCGTGACCAGCACGGCGAATCCCTGCTCCGCGAACCACTGCGCCACCGCGCCGGGCCAGCCGCCGGCCCGCACGGCCAGCTGCAGCCCGTACCCGGCGTACGGGCTGAGCAGCACCGGCAGCCTGCCCGAGCCCGGCTCGTGCCATGACGGCAGGTGGAGGTGGCAGCGCAACTCCCGCGCGCCGAGCGACAGCCGGACGGGCCGCGGCGTGACCAGCGGCGTCTCGGCGAGGACGGCGATGCTCCCGGCCGGCTTCCCGCCGCGCAGCACGGTCACCGTGCGCCCGTCGGGCGTGCTGCTGTCGAGGACGACGGTGTCACCGCCGATCGCGGCCGTGTGGACGCCCGGCTCCTCGCTGACGCGGCGGAACCCGCCCTCCGGGTCGTACGCCCACACATGTGTCTCGGTGGGCTCCTCACTCGCGGTGAAGTACACCCGCTCGCCGGCCGTCCCGAGCACGGCGCGGACGTGGAGACCCGGGGGAGTGCAGGTGTCACCGACGCGCAGTCCGCGTACGTCGTCGCGGTACCGGGTCACGACCGGCGTGCCGGTACCGGTCCGGTGCGGTGCGCCCGGTGTGATCTCCGTCCACGCGAGGTCGCGGTGGTGGTGCAGGGGCAGCGTGCCACCGGTGGCCGGGTCGATGGACAGGAGCTGGGCCGTCCGCTGGTCACGGGTCTGGACCTCGACGAAGGGGCCGCACCCGTCCCAGCCGGCGGCCGTGACGTACTCGAACCGGCGATCCGTCCAGACACCGGGGAGGTGGAGTTCCGGGTCGGCCTCGGCGGGGGTCCGGACGGCTGTCCGCTCTCCGTCCGGGCGGAGGATGTGCAGCGACAGCTCCGCGTTGGCCGTACCGGCGGCCGGGTACCAAAACGCCCTCGGTGGCTTCGCCGGATCCGCCGGGTCGCCGAGATACCACCGCCGCACGCGCGCGTGGTCCGCCCGTACCACCAGCAGGGCATCCCCGTCGGGCGACCACCAGTGGCTCCGTGGCCGCCCGATCGACTCCGCCGACACATGGTCGGACAACCCATAGGTGACGTCCGGCCCCTCCGGCGCGGCCAGCGGCCGGTCCTCCGTCCCGTCGGCGCGGACGACGTGAAGGGCGCCCCCGGTCACGTACGCCACCAGCGACCCGTCCGGAGAGGGGCGCGGATCCACGGCCGGCCCCGCCGTCGGGACGCGCCAAGGGGAGCCGCCGTCCGTCCGCACCGCCCACAGCTCGCCGCCCAGCGTGAACACCGCCAGGCGCGCGTCCCGGTCGCTGGCGTAGCCGACCACACCGGTCGAGGTCACCCGGGCGCGCTCCCGTCGCACTCGCTCCGCCTCCGGTACCTCCTCCTCCCGGGCACCGGCCGACGCGGCGGGATCGGCCAGGAGCCGCTCCCCGCCGTCCTCGTACAGCCACAGCCGCCCGACCGTGTCGGAGCCCGAACCGGTCCGTACGAACAGCACCCGCGCGCCGTCGGGAGAGACGGCGAACCCGCCGGGAACACCGAGCGAGAAGCGGCGCGTACGGGCGAACTGGCGGGGGAATCCCGGCGCGTGCACCGGGGCGATGGTGGGCATGGGGCAGAGCATGACAGGCCCGCACACGTAACCTGGAGGGATGCTCTCCGAAGTCACAGCGACCCGCTACGTCACGCCCCTGCGTGAGGGCGGCTCGCTCCCCGGGATCGTCGAGGCGGACGACCTCGGTACGTACGTCATGAAATTCACCGGCGCCGGTCAGGGCCGCAAGACCCTGGTCGCCGAGGTCATCTGCGGGCAGCTCGGCCGCCGGCTCGGGCTGCGCGTCCCCGAGCTGGTCACCATCGAACTCGACCCGGTCATCGGCCTGGGCGAACCCGACCAGGAGGTCCAGGAGCTGCTCAAGGCGAGCGGCGGGCTGAACCTCGGCATGGACTACCTCCCGGGTTCGATCGGGTTCGACCCGCTCGCCTACGAGATGGACCCCAAGGAGGCGGGACGGGTCGTCTGGTTCGACGCGCTGATCAACAACGTCGACCGCTCCTGGCGCAACCCCAACATGCTCGTGTGGCACGGCGAGCCCTGGCTGATCGACCACGGCGCGACCATGATCTGGCACCACAACTGGCCCGGCGCGCAGAGCTCCGCCGCCAAGCCGTACGACGCCACCGACCACGTCCTGGCCACCTTCGCTCCGGACATCGCCACCGCTGCCGCCGACCTCGCCCCGCTCGTCACCGAGGAACTGCTGACCGAGGTCGCGGCCGACGTGCCCGACGCGTGGCTGGTCGACGAACCCGGCTTCGAGACCGCCGACGCGCTGCGCCGCGCATATGTGGAGGCGCTGCTGCCGCGCGCCGCCACCATCCACGAGCGGATCACCCTCGGCGAGCGGACGGCGCGCAGGCCCTCCCAGGCGCCCGGCTGGCTGACCGACCACCTGACGCCCTGGCCGCACCCCACCAGGAAGGGCACCGAGAAGTGAGCGACCGGCACGTCTTCGAGTACGCGCTGCTGCGCGTCGTACCCCGCGTCGAGCGCGGCGAGTGCTTCAACGCGGGTGTGGTGGTCTACTGCCGCGCCGCGTCCTTCGTGTGCGCCCGCACGCACCTGGACGAGGGCAAGCTGAGCGCGCTGGACCCGCGGGCCGACGTGGTCGGCGTACGGGCCGCCCTGCACGCCGTCGAGGAGGTCTGCGCGGGCGGTGAGCACGCCGGACAGGCCGCGCGCGACGACGCCGGGCGCCGGTTCCGCTGGCTGATCGCACCGCGCTCCACGGTCGTCCAGCCCGGTCCGGTGCACACCGGTCTGACGACCGATCCTCAGGGCGAGGTCGAACGGCTGCTCGACCTGCTGGTGCGCTGAACCGGGCGGCCGCGCCGCGCCGCGTGATCGGAGGCACCCGGTGGGCCGTTGACACCGGGTGCCAGGGCTTCTAGCGTCTCGTCTGCTGAAGGTACTAAGCGGTCGCTCACCGGCATGGACGTGTCGGGGAGCCGCATCCACCAGGGATCCAAGGGCGAGGAGAACCAGCATGTCCACCACAGAGCAGCGCGTCGCGGTCGTGACCGGGGCGGCGCGGGGCATCGGCGCCGCCACCGCCGTCCGACTGGCGGCCGAGGGCCGCGCCGTCGCCGTACTCGACCTCGACGAGGCGGCCTGCAAGGACACCGTCGAGAAGATCACCGCGGCGGGCGGCAGGGCCATCGCCGTCGGCTGCGACGTCTCCGACAGCGCCCAGGTGGAGGCGGCCGTCGCGCGCGTCGCCGCCGAGCTCGGCGCGCCCACGATCCTCGTCAACAACGCGGGCGTCCTCCGTGACAACCTGCTCTTCAAGATGAGCGAGTCCGACTGGGACACCGTGATGAACGTGCACCTCAAGGGCGCGTTCCTGATGGCCAAGGCGTGCCAGAAGCACATGGTCGACGCCGGTTTCGGCCGGATCGTGAGCCTCTCCTCGTCCTCGGCGCTCGGCAACCGCGGCCAGGCCAACTACGCCGCCGTCAAGGCCGGACTGCAGGGCTTCACCAAGACCCTCGCCAAGGAGCTCGGCAAGTTCGGCATCACCGCCAACGCCGTGGCCCCCGGCTTCATCGTCACCGAGATGACCGCGCAGACCGCCGCGCGCGTGGGCATGGGCTTCGAGGAGTTCCAGGCAGCCGCCGCCACCCAGATCCCGGTGCAGCGGGTCGGCCGGCCGGAGGACGTCGCCCACGCGATCGCCTTCTTCGCGGGCGACGACGCCGGCTTCATCTCCGGCCAGGTCATGTACGTGGCCGGCGGCCCGCTCAACTGACGCGGAAGGGATCACGGACATGACCGCACAGGAACTCCCCGAGCTGTCCGGAAAGGTCGCCCTCATCACGGGCGCCAGCCGCGGTATCGGGTACGGCATCGCGGAGGCGCTCGTCGCGCGCGGCGACCGCGTCTGCATCACCGGCCGGGGCGAGGACGCCCTCAAGGAGGCCGTCGAGCGGCTCGGCGCCGACCGGGTGATCGGCGTCGCCGGCAAGGCCCACGACGAGGCCCACCAGGCGCTGGCGGTGGAGCGCACGATGGAGGCGTTCGGCCGCGTCGACCACCTGATCAACAACGCCGGCACGAACCCGGTCTTCGGCCCGATCGCCGAGCTCGACCTGGGCGTGGCCCGCAAGGTCTACGAGACCAACGTGATCTCGGCGCTCGGCTTCGCGCAGCAGACCTGGAAGGCGTGGCAGAAGGAGAACGGCGGCTCGATCGTCAACATCGCCTCGGTCGCCGGCGTCTCCGCCTCGCCCTTCATCGGCGCGTACGGCATGAGCAAGGCCGCCATGGTCAACCTGACGCTCCAGCTCGCGCACGAATTCGCCCCGGCCGTCCGGGTCAACGCGATCGCCCCCGCCGTGGTGAAGACGAAATTCGCCGAGGCCCTTTACGAGGGCCGGGAAGCGGAGGCGGCGGCTGCTTATCCGCTGGGCCGGCTCGGTGTCCCGGCGGATATCGGCGGCGCCGCCGCATTCCTCACCTCCGGGCAGTCGGACTGGATCACCGGTCAGACTCTCGTCGTCGACGGGGGAATTTTCCTGAATGCCGGAGTCGGCTGAGGCGAATTGTCTCTGATTGACCGCTGATCGCCCAAGTGCCCCGCCGGGCCACCGCATTGACCTGGCGGGGCCCTGCGGTATGGTCGGCCGACCCATGGCTGAATGAGGAGCGTGCGCGTGTTCAACCGGACCAGTCTGCAGGCCGCTGCAGCCCTTGCGTCCATATCCCTTCTGGCGGGCTGCGGTCTCTTTTCCGACGAGGGCGCCAATGGGGAGAACAAGATCGTTGTAGGTACGACGAGCGCTCCCAGTACGCTCGACCCCGCAGCCGCGTGGGACGGTTCATGGGAGTTGTACCGCAATGTCTTCCAGACGCTGCTGAGCTTCCCGACCGGGACCACGACTCCTCAGCCCGACGCCGCCGAGTGCAGGTTCACCGACGCGTCGAGCAGGGTCTACCAGTGCCAGCTGCGGGACGGGCTGACCTTCTCCGACGGGGGCAAGCTGGACGCGCAGGCCGTGAAGCACTCGATCGACCGGATCCGGAAGATCAACGCGAAGGGCGGCCCGAACGGACTGCTCGGCTCCCTCGACCGGGTCGCGACGAACGGTGACGCCACCATCGTCTTCCACCTGAAGGAACCGGACGCCACGTTCCCCTTCATCCTGGCCACCCCCGCGATGTCGATCGTCGACCCCAGGAAGTACCCGGAGGACAGCCTCCGGGAGGACGGCGAGCTGACCGGATCCGGCCCCTATGTCCTCGAATCGTATGAAGAGGGCGTCAAGGCCGAACTGTCGAAGAACCCGACCTACAAGGGCTTCGCCAACCACAAGAACGACGGCGTCACCATCCGTTACTTCGGTGACTCCGACGCGATGGTCACCGCCCTGAAGAAGAAGGAGATCGACGCCACCTACCGCGGTCTGACCGCGGACGAGGTCGTCGACCTGCGGGAGAAGAAGCCCGCCAACGAGGGCCTGCAGCTCGTCCAGTCCACCGGCGCCGACATCCGCTACCTGGTGTTCAACGCCAAGGACCCGTCGGTGAACAAGCTGCCGGTACGGCAGGCGGTCGCCCAGGTCGTCGACCGCAACGCGCTGGTGGCCAAGGTCTACCGGGGCACCGCCGAGCCGCTGTACTCGATGGTCCCCAAGGGCATCGCCGGCCACACCACCGAGTTCTTCGACCGTTACGGCGAGCCGGACGTCGCCAAGGCGAAGAAGATCCTGCGCGAGGCGGGGATCGACACCCCGGTGCCGCTGACGTTCTGGTTCACCACCGACCGGTACGGCTCCGCCACCGCGCCCGAGTTCGCGGAGCTCAAGCGGCAGCTGGACTCCTCCGGGCTCTTCCAGGTGACGCTCAAGAGCAAGCCCTGGAAGGACTTCCAGGCGGGCTACCAGAAGGGCGAGTTCCCGGTCTTCGGCCGTGGCTGGTTCCCCGACTTCCCCGACCCGGACAACTTCATCGCGCCGTTCGTCGGCAAGGAGAACGTCCTCTCGACGCCGTACGAGCGGCCCGAGATCACCGACCAGCTGCTGCCGCTCTCCCGGCGCCAGAGCGACCGCGGAGCGGTCACCAAGCAGTTCGAGAAGGCCCAGGAGATCCTCGTCGACGACGTGCGGCTCCTCCCGCTGTGGCAGGGCAAGCTGTACGTGGCGGCGAGCGAGGAGATCGCGGGCGGCGAGCGGGCCCTGGACCCGCAGACCGTCATGCAGATGTGGGAGCTGCACCGGAAGGCCAGCTGGTAGGACCGGTTGTCAGTGGTCGCAGGTAGGTTCTGTGCCCGACAGGCGATCACACACCGGAGGTTGTTGACGTGACCGACACCGACATGCTGCCCGAGTCCTGGCGCGGCGTCCTCGGCGACGAGCTGCAGAAGCCGTACTTCAAGCTGCTCACCGAGTTCGTCGAGGAGGAACGGGCGAAGGGGCCGGTCTACCCGCCGCGCGAGGAGGTGTTCGCCGCCCTCGACGCCACCCCGTACGACCGGGTCAAGGTCCTCATCCTGGGCCAGGACCCGTACCACGGGGAGGGCCAGGGGCACGGGCTGTGCTTCTCGGTGCGGCCGGGCGTCAAGACGCCGCCCTCCCTGCGCAACATCTACAAGGAGATGCGGGAGGACCTCGGACACCCGGTGCCGGACAACGGCTATCTGATGCCGTGGGCCCGGCAGGGTGTCCTGCTGCTCAACGCCGTCCTGACGGTGCGGGCCGGCGAGGCCAACTCCCACAAGGGCAAGGGCTGGGAGAAGTTCACGGACGCGGTGATCAGCGCCGTGGCGTCCCGGCCCGACCCGGCCGTCTTCGTCCTGTGGGGCAACTACGCGCAGAAGAAACTGCCGCTGATCGACGAGACGCGGCACGTGGTGGTGAAGGGGGCCCACCCCTCGCCGCTCTCCGCCAAGAAGTTTTTCGGCTCCCGCCCGTTCACGCGCATCGACGAGGCGATCAAGGCGCAGGGGCACGAGCCGATCGACTGGCGCATCCCGAACCTGGCCGCCTGACGGCGCCTGCCCGCCGGGACAGGGGCCGGTCTCGTGGACCGGCCCCTGCCCCGGCGGACCGGTCCCACGGGGGCGGGGCGCGAACCTCCCCGGCCTGACCGGGAATGTCGGTGGCTGCGGCTAGCGTCGGAACACGACCGACGAGCGGAGGCCGCAGTGCGCGAGCAGCAGCAGGAGGAGGCGTCCGAGGACGCCGTCATGACGAGGATCGGGCAGGCGATGATGCTGCTCCACGGCGGGGACCGCGAGGAGGCGCGCAACCGCTTCGGGCAGTTGTGGGAGCAGATCGGCGAGGACGGGGACCCGCTCCACCGCTGCACGCTCGCGCACTACATGGCCGACGCCCAGGACGACCCCGGCGACGAGCTCGCCTGGGACCTGCGCGCGCTGAACGCGGCGGAGGGACTCGGCGAGGAGCGGCTGGCCCGCCACGACGCCGCCGTGGCGCTGCGCGCGCTGTACCCCTCGCTCCACCTCAACCTCGCCGCCGACTACGCGAAACTCCACCGCCCGGACGCGGCCCGCGCCCACCTCGACCGCGCCCGCGCCGCCTCGGACGCCCTGGACGACGACGGGTACGGCAACGGCGTCCGCGCGGCCATCGAGCGCCTGGACCGCAGGCTGCGGGGCGCCGGGGGGTGACCGGTGGCGGGGGCTCGCGCGTCGGCCCGTGCTCCGGGACGGTGCGCGTGCCGCCGGCGCCGCGCGGGCATGCCTGTGCCCGTGCTTCGGGGCCGGGGCGCGGGGAACGGCCGGGCCCGGGCGGTCAGTGGCCGTAGGCCTCGCTGCAGAGGCGGGCCTCCTCACCGCTGCCGTCCCAACCGCCGTAGCCCTCGTCCAGGGCGCAGGCGTCCGGGACGGTGAGGGGTACGGACGGCAGCGCCGGCGGGCGGACCCCGGGGAGCTGCTCGCGCAGCTCGTCGGCGGACGGCACGCGCGGCGCGCGAGGCACACCCGGCGCGCGCTCCTCGCGGCCCTCCGGCGCGGCGGCGCCGGACGGGCCCCGGTGCGCGGGGCGGTCGGGCTCCCCGGGCGGGCGCGGCGCCGGGGACCCCGTCGGCGACGGCAGGGCGGCCTCCAGGGCGTCCCGCGCCGGGCCCTCGACGATCTGCGGCGCGACGTCCCGCGCGGGACGGCTCGCCTCCGGGGCGGCTGGTGCGGGACCGGCGGGCGGATTCACCGACACGCAGCCGGAGACGGCCGCCATCGCCACGGTGGCCAGGACCTTCGCTGTGGTTCTCGTTCGATGCACCCCGTAACTGTGGTGGTTCCGGGGTGCGTTCGGGATCCCTACCCGCGGTTATTGATCCACACGGGTGATGGGTGTGACGGGCGGATGATCAGTCACCCGTCGCGCCGTCGATCCGCTCCCGCAGGAGGTCGGCATGGCCGTTGTGGCGCGCGTACTCCTCGATCATGTGGGTGTAGATCCAGCGGAGGTTGAACGGTTCGCCGCTGCGGTGCCTGCCGATGGCCCGGTCGTCGAGCGAGCGGGTGGCGGCGAGCTCCCGGGCGCGCGCGATCTCGGCCTGCCAGGTGGCGTGGGCCTCCTCCCAGGTGTCGGTCGCGGCGGGGTGGAAGTCCCCGTCCGGGTCCTCCTCCGAGTAGTGGATCGGCCCGGCGTCCTCGTCGGCCAGGGTCCGCCGGAACCAGCCGCGCTCCACCTCCGCCATGTGCCGTACGAGACCGAGCAGTGAGAGCTCCGACGGCGGCGCGGACGCCTGCCTCAGCTGCTCGTCGCTCAGCCCCTCGCACTTCAGCGCCAGGGTCGCGCGGTGGTACTCCAGCCAGCCCTCCAGCATCTCGCGTTCACCGGCGAGCCCGGAGGGCTCCGTGCGCTCGGTCCGGTCGGGTCGTTCCGTTGTCGTCATGGCGGGCATCCTCGCCCACCCGCGCCGGGCCCGCCAGCGGTTAACGGCCCAGCATGCCGCGCAGCAACTCGTCGAACCCCGCGCGCAGTTCCTCCCTGCTCGGTACGGCCGAGTGGAACGAGCCCACGGCGCAGGAGAACATCAGCCCCTCGCACCACGCCACCAGCGACAGCGCGTGCCGCTCCGGCTCGCCCGAACCGGACGCCCGCATCAGGGCGACGAGCGGGTCCCGGAACCGGCGGCCGGTCGTGTCGTAGAAGGCGCGCAGCTCGGGCCGCCGGGTGGCTTCGAGCCCCAGCTCGTACCGGGCGACGAGAAGGTCGCCGTGACGGGTCAGATAGCGGTGCAGGGCGAGTGAGAGCGTGTCGAGCAGCGCGTCCAGCCCGCCGTCCGGCGCGGGCGCAGCGTCGGGCCCGCCCGGCGCGAACAGCGCGTCCGTGGCGAGCATCTGGGCCTCACGCTCGGCCAGTCGTCGTACCGCCGCCTCCAGCAGGGCCTGCCGGGTGCGGGCGTGGTTGGACGTCGAGCCCTGCGGCAGCCCGGCCCGCTCGTCCACCGCCCGGTGGGTCAGGCCCCGCATGCCCCGCTCGGCGAGCAGGGCGAGGGCGGTGTCGGCGATCAGCTCGGCGCGCCGCGAGACGCGTACGGGCGCGGACGGGCCGGAGCGGCCGGAGGAGGCGGACGGGCCGGAGGTCGGGCGAGGGGTCATGCGGACAAACCTACCGGCGTGACTACACCTGTAGTAACGTGACCCACGGCGTCACTACAGATGTAGTCCCGTTCCCCGGAGGAGCCATGGACCACCGCACCGCCCCATCCCGAGCCGTCGTCATCGGCAGCGGCATCGGCGGACTGACCGCCGCCGTGGCCCTGCACCAGCGCGGCTGGCACGTCACCGTCCTGGAGCGCGCCGCGTCGCTGCGGCCCGTCGGCGCCGGCATAGGACTCGCGCCGAACGCCCTGCGGGCCCTCGACGTCATCGGCCTCGGCGACGAGGTCCGCGCCCTCGCCGTCTGGCAGGGCGACGGCGGCATGCGCACGCCGGGCGGCCGCTGGCTCGCCCGTACGAACGCCCGCGCGGCGGCGGACCGGTTCGGCGGGCCGCTCGTCGCGGTCCACCGCGCGACACTGATCGACACCCTCGCCGCCCGCCTCCCCGACGCGGCCATCCGCACGGCCACTCCCGCATCGCTCGCCGACCCGGGCGCGCCCGACGGCTCCCGCGCCGTCGTCACCACACCCGGCGGCGCCCTCGAAGCGGACCTCGTCATCGGCGCCGACGGCATCGACTCCGCCGTGCGCGGCGCCCTCTTCCCCGCCCACCCGGAACCCGCGTATACCGGGCTCACCGCGTGGCGCCTGCTCATCCCGGCCCCCGAACGCCCCTTCCACCCCCACGAGACCTGGGGCCGCGGCGCCCTGTGGGGCACCCAGCCCCTCAAGGACGGCCGGGTCTACGCGTACGCGGCGGCCGTCGTCCCCGCCGGAGGCACGGCACCCGAGGGCGAGAAGGCCGAGTTGCTGCGCCGCTTCGGCACCTGGCACCACCCCGTGCCGGCCATCCTCGCCGCGGCCGACGACGGGCGCGTCCTGCGGCACGACATCCGCCACCTCGCCACCCCCCTGCCCGCCTTCCACCGCGGCCGGACTGCGCTGCTCGGCGACGCCGCCCACGCCATGGCCCCCACCCTCGGCCAGGGCGGCAACCAGGCCATCGAGGACGGCATCGTCCTCGCCCACCACCTCGCGCCCGGGAGCGACATCGCCGCCGGACTCGCGGCGTACTCCGCCGACCGCGTGCCCCGCACCACCGCCATCGTCCGCAAGGCCGCCCGGATCGTACGGCTCCAGACCTGGACCAGCCCCCCGGCCGTCGCCGTGCGCCACACCCTGATGGCGCTCGCCGGACTCGCCGGGCCCGGCATCGCCCTGCGCACCTTCGACGGCATCGCGGACTGGCACCCGCCGCAGCGCACCCCCGCCCCCCGGACATACGATCGCCGGGACCGTCAGGCACTTCGATAGGGAGACCCCCGTGAAGATCGGCTGTATCGGGCTCGGCGACATCGCGCAGAAGGCGTACCTGCCGGTGCTCACGACCCTGCCCGGCGCCGAACTGCACCTGCAGACCCGCACCCCCGCGACGCTCACCAGGGTCGCCGAAACCCACCACGTGCCGGCCGGGCGACGCCACACCGACCTCGACTCGCTGCTCGCCGCCGGGCTCGACGCCGCGTTCGTGCACGCCCCGACCGCCGTCCACCCCGAGATCGTCACCCGGCTCCTGGAGGCGGGCGTCCCCACGTACGTCGACAAGCCGCTCGCGTACGACCTCGAGGACTCACGCCGCCTGGTGGACCTCGCCGAACTGCGCGGCGTCGGCCTCGTCGTCGGCTTCAACCGCCGCTACGCGCCCGCCTACGCGCAGTGCCAGGACCACCCGCGCGAACTGATCCTCATGCAGAAGAACCGCGTGGGCCTGCCCGAGGACCCGCGCACCCTCGTCCTCGACGACTTCATCCACGTCGTCGACACCCTGCGCTTCCTGCTGCCCGGCCCCGCCGACCACATCGACGTACGCGCCCGGATCCGCGACGGGCTCATGCACCACGTCGTGCTCCAGCTGTCCGGCGACGGCTTCACCGCCATCGGCATGATGAACCGGATGAGCGGCTCCACCGAGGAGGTCCTCGAAGTGTCCGGCCAGGACACCAAGCGGCAGGTCGTGAACCTCGCCGAGGTCATCGACCACAAGGGCCAGCCCACGGTGCGGCGGCGCGGCGACTGGGTGCCCGTCGCCCGTCAGCGCGGCATCGAGCAGACCGTGCTCGCCTTCCTCGACGCCGTCGCGGCCGGGAAGGCGCTCACCGCCCGGGACGCACTGCGGACGCACGAGCTGTGCGAGCGGGTGGTACGGGACGCCCTGGACCAGGCCGCCTGAACGACCGTACGGCCCCGGTGGCGCACAGCGCGGACAGAACGGCGAGCGCCCCGTACACCGGCCAGTCCCCGAGGCGCGCGTACGGCGTCGTCGCGCTCGCCAGGGGGACGTCGTACACGGCGGACGCACTGCGCTCCGTACCGAGCGGGGCGCCGATCACCTCGCCGCCGGGCCCGTGGACCGCGCTCACCCCGGTGAGCGTCGCGTGCACCATCGGCCGCCCCGTCTCGGCGGCCCGCAGCGCCGCCAGCGACGCGTGCTGCTCCGGAGCCCAGCTGTCCTGGAACGTCGAGGTGGCGGACTGGGCGATCAGCAACTGGGCCCCGCCGCGGGCCAGGTGGCGGCTCATGTCGGGGAACGCCGACTCGAAGCAGACCAGCGGGCCCAGCCGCAGCCCCTCGTCCCCGACGGTCATCACCACCGGCCCGGCCCCGCGCCTGCGGTCCTCGGTCGCCGCCTTGCCGACCGACGTGGCCCAGCCCAGCACCGAGCGGAACGGGACGTACTCACCGAACGGCACCAGCCGCATCTTGTCGTAGCGGTCACCGGTCGGGCCGTCGGCGCCGACCAGGACACTGCTCTTGTAGATGCCCGGGCGGTCCGAGCGGCGCGCGTCGACATTGACCAGCAGCTCCGCCCCGACCTGCCGGGACAGCGCGGCGAGCCGGCGCGCGAAGTCGGGCCGCGCCGCCAGGTCCGCCCCGACGCTGCTCTCGCCCCACACCACCAGGTCCACGTCCTGGCCGGCCAGCTCGCGCGTGAGCTCCTCGCCGCGCGCGAACCGCCGTTCGGCGCCACCGACCCCGTTGATGACCCCGGGCTGGACCACCGCCACCCGGACCTCCCCGGCCGGCTGCGGGCTGCGTACCCACAGCCACGCCGATCCCATGGCGACCGCGCACACCACGAGGCCCGCAACAGCCGCCGTACGCACGGAGGGGACCGACACCCACACGGTCACCGCCGTGTTGACCGCCACCACCAGCAGGCTGACCAGCCAGACGCCGCCCAGCGACGCCACGCGCAGCGCGGCGTCCACCTGCCACTGACTCGCGCCGAGCAGACCCCAGGGCCCGCCCAGCCCCTCCCACGACCTGACCAGCTCCACCAGCAGCCAGCCGGACGGCACGACGGCGAGAGCGGCGAGCGCCCGTGCCGGAGACGGAACGCCCGCCAGCATCAACCGCACCACCAGGCCCCACGGCGCCCACAACAACCCGAGCAGCGCGGCCAGCACCACGATGAACACATGCAGACTCGGCATGAGCCAGTGGTGCACGGCCAGCATGAAACCGAGGCCGCCCAGCCACCCCTCCACCGCCGCGCGGCGACCGGTCCCCGCCGTACGGATCAGCAGCATCCAGGGCACCAGCGCCACATAGGCCAGCCACCACAGGCCCGGCGCGGGAAACGCGAGCGCGGGCAGCGCCCCGGCGACGACGGCGCCCGCCGCGCGCCACCGGCGCGAGGCGAGCAGGCGCTGAACCGCGTCCCGCCGGCCGACCGGACCCCGCATGCCACGCCTCCTCGGGTGAACGCCCCTCCAGTGTGCGGGAGACGTCAGCCCGTCGACGGTACGCCGGTGGCGCGTCGCCACTTCTCGAGCGCCACCACCGACCGCAGCCGCCATCCGCCCTCCGTGCGGGACAGCGCGAAGGTGTACCGCCCGCCCGCGAGGACGTCGTCACCGGACTCCAGCCGCGCGGCATGGAGGTAGTCGGCCAGCACCTCGGCGCTGTCGCCCGGGTAGCCACCCAGATCCTCGATCCGCACCTGCCGGTTGGCGATGAGGTGCTGGCGCACCGGGGACCGGTGTGACGTTTCCGCCAGCCAGTCGGCCACCTCGCCCGCCGCGCCGGCGATACCGCCCGCGCCCCGGTGGTCGACGCGCCCGTCGCCGGTGAACAGCTCCCGGTACGCCGTCCAGTCCGCGTCGTCCACGGCCACCGCGTAACCGGTGATCAGCTCATCGATGGTCAGCCGGTCCATCACGGTCGCGAGATCCACGCGCTGCGTCATTCGATCAGTGTCGAGCAGGCGGGGCCGCAGGCCAAGAGCCCTGCACACTCCGTGGCGCGCGGTCGCCGGTGCGGGGCGGCCCGCTCACGCGGCCTCCCAGTGGTGCGCGCGTCCGCCGCGCCACTCCACCAGGTGCGGATCGTCGAGCGAGAGGTCGGTCTCGTCGAGCCCGGCGCGCCGCAGGAACTCCAAGAGGTCCGCGTCGTTGTGGGCCAGCCCGACGATCCGTCCGCGTATGGTGACGCGCCGCCCACCGCCGGGGGAGGGGCGGTGCACGACGATGGGTGCCTGCCGGTCCATGGCACCAGGGTGCGCCGGGCGCCGCGTGATCGCACACCTGTGGCCCACCGGCTTCTCGCGTCGCGACCCACGCATTCCCGCCCGTTCACACGGGGTGCGAACGGACTACGCGCATATATGCGGCGCGCGCCCTCGCGCGCGTGCGGCCGGACGCGGGACGCTTCTCTCGCGTGTTCGGGCCGGAGGACCCGGGCCCGGGGCCGCCGGTCACCCCCCCCGGCCGGCGGCCCTCGCTCGCGCCCGCCCGGTCACCGGGACAGGGCGCCGCGGCAAGTGTCAGGCGGCCGACTCGCCCGCGTGCGGGCTGAGCACGCCCAGGGCGACCAGGACGAACAGCACGATGCCCAGCAGGACCCGGTAGATCACGAACGGCATGAAGCTCTTGGTGGTGATGAACTTCATGAACCAGGCGATGACCGCGTATCCGACGCCGAAGGCGATGACCGTCGCGAAGATCGTCGGCCCCCACGCCACATGCCCGCTCTCGCTCGCGTCCTTCAGTTCGAACAGGCCGGAGGCCAGTACCGCCGGGATGGCCAGCAGGAACGAATAGCGGGCCGCCGCCTCCCGCGTGTAGCTCATCAGCAGGCCACCGCTGATCGTCGCACCCGAACGGGACACGCCGGGGATCAGCGCCATCGCCTGGCACAGGCCGAAGATCAGGCCGTCCCTCACACCCAGGTCCCGCAGCGTCTTCCGCTCCGGCGCGGCGCGGTGCTTGCCGCCCTCCTCGACGCGGGCCGCCAGACGGTCCGCGATGCCGAGCACGATGCCCATCACGATCAGCGTCGTCGCGATCAGGCGCAGGTCGCGGAAGGGGCCCTCGATGTGGTCCTTGAGGGTGACGCCCAGCACGCCGATCGGGATGGATCCGACGATGACGAGCCAGCCCATCCGGGCGTCGTGGTCCCCGCGCATCGACTTGTCCGTCAGTGAGCGGAACCACGCGGACACGATCCGCGCGATGTCCTTCCGGAAGTAGATCAGCACGGCCGCCTCCGTACCGATCTGGGTGATCGCGGTGAAGGCGGCACCCGGGTCGGACCAGCCCGCGAAGGCGGCGGTGAGGCGCAGATGGGCGCTGGAGGAGATGGGGAGGAACTCCGTCAGCCCCTGGACGAGTCCGAGGATGAACGATTCGAACCAATTCATGGGGCTAGGGCCGTCCCGAAGGTGCTCGTGCGGTCATGGCGGCAGCAGCGATCAACGCGGTCAAGATTGATCGGCGCCCGGTCGGTGCGCAGCGTACCGTCCCAAGGTGAATGGACGGTTCGCGGGCGGGTCAGCGGGCGCGCAGGCGGTGCCGCTTGCACCAGGCGACGACCGCCGCGGCCAGCCCGGTCAGCACGATGAACCCCATCGCGAACAGGAACGCGGGCGACGTCGGCGACGCGGCCTCGCTGCCCGCGACCACGTACGCGGCGGTGTTCGGGATCGAGCCGATGGCCGTGGCGAGCAGGAACGGCGCGTACCCCATCCGGGAGACCGCCGCGCAGTAGTTCGCCGCGGCGAACGGCACCCCCGGGAAGAGCCGGATCGCCAGCATCGAGCGGAACCCGTGCCGGCTCAGCTGCCCGTCCGCCGCCTTGAGCCAGCGTCCTCGCACCAGCGGACGCAACGCGTCCTGGCCCAGTAGGCGGCCCAGCGTGAAGGCGATGCCCGCCCCCAGAACCGTTCCCGCGACCGCCGCGACGAGCCCGGCCTGCGAGCCGAAGAGGGCACCCGCCGCCAGGTTCAGGAGGGGCCGCGGCACGAAGGCGGCCGTGCACAGCCCGTACGCGAGGGCGAACAGCACCACCGAGCCCGCGCCGCTGATCTGCGGCGGCCAGCCGGCCGAGAGCAGCCGCTGGGGTTCGTACAGCACGACCGCCGCCGCCGCGGAGGCGAGCATCGCGAGGAGCAGCGACAGCCGTGACCAGGGCGACATGAGCGCGCGGGAGCAGCGGATGGCGAGGGTGGAGGGGGTGGCCCGGGGCCGCGTGACGGGGTCGAGCATCCGGGGAGACTAACCGACAAAGGCGAATGATCGCCGTAACGCGGGCCTCACCCCGCCCGGTCGCCGACGTCCGGTCGCCGACGTCCGGTCGCGGACGCCCGGTCGCGGACGCCCGGTCGCCGACGCCCGGTCGCCGGGGACGGTCCCCGGGGGCGGGACCGGGCGGACGGCACTCCCGGGAGGGCCGGGGGAGCCCCGGAAGCCGCGCCGGGACGACCCCGCGCCCCCGCACCGGGGACCGGCGCCCGCGGAAAAACCATTCGACGCCCGTCCGCCCCTGAGCCATGATCAGCGGCATGTTCCGGTACGCCTTCCTCGCAGCGCCGTCCGCAGTCGCGGACGCGCCGAAGGCTGCCGCTGCAAACTTCCCGGCCGATCTCGGCGGCGCCCGAAGCTGACCCTTCCCGGACAGTCCGGTGGACCCCACAGGGGGAGGGTCGGCAAGGCCCAGGGGTCCCGTCGCACTTCACGTTCCGGGAAGGAACCACACCAGCCATGCCCAAGACGGCATATGTGCGCACCAAGCCGCACCTCAACATCGGCACCATGGGTCACGTCGACCACGGCAAGACCACCCTGACCGCCGCGATCACCAAGGTCCTCAGCGCGCGTGCCGGCAGCGGCACGTCCTACGTCTCCTTCGACCGGATCGACCGGGCGCCGGAGGAGGCGCAGCGCGGCATCACCATCAACATCGCGCACGTCGAGTACGAGACGGACACCCGGCACTACGCGCACGTCGACATGCCCGGCCACGCCGACTACGTCAAGAACATGGTCACCGGCGCCGCCCAGCTCGACGGGGCGATCCTCGTCGTCTCCGCGCTCGACGGGATCATGCCGCAGACCGCCGAGCACGTGCTGCTCGCCCGGCAGGTCGGCGTCGACCACATCGTCGTCGCGCTCAACAAGGCCGACGCCGTCGACGACGGCGAGGACACCGTGCTGGCCGACCTCGTGGAGCTGGAGGTGCGCGAGCTGCTCACCGCCCACGGGTACGGCGGCGACTCCGTCCCGGTCGTACGGGTGTCGGGGCTCAAGGCCCTGGAGGGCGACCCGCGCTGGACCGGCGCCATCGAGGCGTTGCTGGACGCCGTGGACACGTATGTGCCCATGCCCGAGCGGTACGTGGACGCCCCGTTCCTGATGCCCGTCGAGAACGTCCTGACCATCACCGGCCGCGGCACGGTGGTCACCGGCGCCGTCGAGCGCGGCACGGTACGGGTCGGTGACCGGGTCGAGGTGCTCGGGGCCGACGTGGAAACGGTCGTCACCGGACTCGAGACGTTCGGCAAGCCGATGGAGTCCGCCCAGGCCGGTGACAACGTGGCGCTGCTGCTCCGCGGCGTCCCACGCGACGCCGTCCGCCGGGGCCACGTCGTGGCCGCGCCCGGCAGCGTCGTACCGAGCCGCCGCTTCACGGCGCAGGTGTACGTCCTGTCGGCGCGCGAGGGCGGCCGGACCACGCCGGTCTCCACGGGCTACCGGCCGCAGTTCTACATCCGCACCGCGGACGTCGTCGGGGACGTGGACCTCGGTGGGACGGCCGTCGCGCGCCCCGGTGAGACGGTCACCATGACCGTCGAGCTGGGCCGCGACGTACCGCTGGAGCCGGGGCTCGGCTTCGCGATCCGCGAGGGCGGTCGCACCGTGGGCGCCGGGACGGTGACCGAGGTGGAGTGAGCCGGGTATCCGCCTCCGCCGGGGCGGCGTCCCGGCGGAGGCGGGCACGTGGCTGCGCGCCGGACCGGCCTCCAGCGGCGTACGGCCACAGGGGCACAATGGGGCGGTGAACGAGCCGCCCTCCGCCCTGCCCGTGCTCCGCGACGTCGACCAGGGCACCGCCAAGCTCATGCCCGACGTGGACCGGGAGCGCGCCTGGCTGCTCACGATCGACGGTGCGCCGCAGTCCTACGTCGACCTCGACGACCCGGCACACCTGGAGTTCGAGTACGCGCGCCGCCTCGCGCACGCCGTGGACTGCGCGGTGCCCGAGGGCGGGGCACCGCGCGTCCTGCACCTCGGCGGCGGGGCCCTCACCCTGCCCCGCCGCATCGCCCTGACCCTGCCCGGCGCGCGGCAGGACGTGGTGGAGGCGGACCGGGGGCTGATCGCCCTGGTCGACGAGCACCTGCCGCTGCCCGGGGGGTCGGGGATCACCGTGCACGCGGCGGACGCCCGGGCCTGGCTCGAAGCGGCGCCCGAGCGGTCGGCGGACGTGCTGATCGCGGACGTCTTCGGCGGCTCACGGGTACCCGCCCACCTGACGTCGGTCGGGTACGCGCGCGCCGCCGAGCGGGTCCTGCGCCCGGACGGGACCTACCTCGCGAACCTCGCGGACGGCGCGCCCTTCACCTTCCTCCGCTCCCAGCTCGCCACCTTCGCCACCGTCTTCGAGGAGCTCGCGCTGATCGCGGAGCCCGCGGTGCTGCGCGGCCGGCGGTTCGGCAACGCGGTGCTGGTCGCCTCGCACCGGGAGATCGACACGGCGCGGCTGGCCCGCCGTACGGCCGCCGACGCGTTCCCCGCGCGCGTGGAGCACGGTGCGTCACTGGCCCGGCTCATCGGCGACGCTCGGCCGGTACGGGACGAGGACGCGGTCGCGTCACCCCGGCCGCCCGACGGCGCCTTCGGCATCGGCTGACGGCTCCGCGGCCGCCGGGGTGCGGCCGGTGACCTCCTTCGTACGCCGGGTCAGGTTCCGTACGTCCGGCACCAGCAGCACCAGCGCGGTCACCACCACGATCAGCGCCGAGCACCCCCACAGCGCCTGCGAACGGCCGACCCATCCCTCCACGGGACCGGCCAGCGCCGTCGACAGCGGCAGCATCGCGGTGGAGCCGAACCAGTCGTACGCCGAGACCCGCGACAGCTTCTCCTCCGGGATCTCCTGGTGCAGCGCCGTCATCCACGCCACCCCGAAGACCTCCAGGGTCACACCGCTGACGAACATCACCGCCGCCAGACCCGCCACCGGCAGCGGCACCGCCAGCGCCGCCGACGGCAACGCCAGAGGGAAGACGCACACCGTGCCGACCAGCAGCATCCGGCGCGGCTTCCAGCGCATCATCAGCACCGCCCCGCCCAGCGTGCCGACGCCGAACGCGGCGAGCGCCAGACCCCAGGGCCGCGCTCCGCCCAGCTCGTCCCTGGCGACCAGCGGCCCGTACACCGACTCGGCCGCGCCGATCACCGCCACGACGACCGAGAACTGCGCGACGATCGACCAGAGCCAGGGCCGGCTCACGAACTCCGACCAGCCCTCGCGCAGGTCCTTCAGCAGCCCGCCCCCGGGCTGCCGCGGGGGTATGTGGCCGACGTCGAGGAAGGCCCGCAGCGCGCCCGCCACCGCGAACGCCGCGGCGTCGATCGCGAGGACCCAGCCGGGTCCCACGGCGGCGACCAGGGCCCCGCCGAGCGCGGCGCCGCCGATGCTCGCGCCGTTCATCGCCATGCGGAAGAGCGCGAACGCGCGGCTGGCCTGCTCGCCACTGACGCTGGACATCAGCATGCCCTCGGCGGCCGGGCTGAAGAACGCCTGACCGGTGCCGCCGAGCGCGGACAGCAGCATCATCTGCCACAGCCGCGCGTCGCCCGTCAGGACGAGGACGGCGAACAGCCCCTGGGAGACGAAGTTGAGGGCGTTCGCGGCCACCATCACGCGGTGGCGGGGCAGCCGGTCGGCGATCGCCCCGCCGACGAGGAGGAAGAGGACGAGCGGCAGCGTGCGGGCGGCCGTCACCAGGCCGACGTCGCCGCCGTCGCCGCCGGACTCCAGCACGGCGAACGCCGCCGCGATGAGGGCGCCGTGCATCCCCAGGCCGGTGACGACCGCGGCGGCGGTCAGCAGGGTGTAGTTGCGGCCCGCCCACTCCGGGCGGCGGGTCCGGCGGGCACGACGGGGCCCGGGTCGGGGCGCGGCGGCGGGAATGGTCACCCCGGGACTATGCCCACCGCCGCGCCCCTGCGCAAAACCGTTGTGGCGTGAAACCGCTCCGCGCGGAGCCGTGCCACGACCTAGGAGGCGGGTTCGGCCAGTCGCACCGTGCTGAGGATCCGCTGGACGGTCGCGTCCGGCAGCTGGTCCTTGACGCCCGCGGCGCCGTACAGGACGAAGGTGGCGAAGTCACCCCTGGCGTTCTTGAAGGAGAACGCCAGGGCCTTGCCGTCCGTGTCGCACTTGCCGCTCGCCTTGGAGTTGCGCGCGGTGGCCGTCGAAACGTGCCCGGAGAGCCCGGACTTGGTGGTGTAGGGCTTGCCGTCGGAGGGCTTGACCGCGCTCTTGGACTCGTCCTGCGCGTAGCCGCCGTACACCCACCAGGCGGCCTCGTTGCGGGCCAGCTCCTGGGTGTTCTTGGCGCCCTGGCCGCCCTTGGTGCCGGCGGTGCTCAGACTCCAGGTCTCGTCGCGGCCGTCCTTGTCGACGTCGTCGGCGCACCACTCGTCCTTCAGATACGCCGGTGACGACATGGTGACGAGCGGGGAACCGTCGCCCTTCTTCTCGTCCTCGAGGCCCATGATGGTGCCCGGGCCGGCGACCTCCCAGTCCGCCGGGACGTCGAAGAGGGTGCCGTGCTTGGGGTTGGAGACGACCTTCCACCCGGGGATCGTGGGCTTGGCGGCGTCGGAGCCGTCGCGCGGGTTGTCGATCGCGCTGGGGCTGGACTCGGTGGACGCGCTCTGCGAGGGCTTGTCGTCCCCACCGGCCTTCGTCTTCGTGCCGTCGTCCTTCAGGACGAGGAAACCGGTGACGCCGGCGGCCACGACGACCGCCGTGGCGGCGGCGATCGCGATGACGGTGGTCTTCTTCCCGCCACCGCCCCGCGGGGGCATGGGCGAACCGGGCGGGTGGCCGGGCACGGCGTACTGCGGCACGGTCGGCTGCTGGTACGGGTTGGGCTGCGGGTAACCCGGCTGCTGGGGATGGGCGGGCTGCGCGTAACCGGGCTGCTGCTGGGGCTGCGGCGGGTGGCCGGGCACGGCGTACTGCGGCGCGGTCGGCTGCTGGTACGGGTTGGGCTGCTGCGGGTACCCCGGCTGCTGGTACGGGTTCGGGTTCTGGTCCTGCGGGTTCTGCTCGCCCCCGGGCGGCTGCTGTCCTGGCCACATGGCGAGTAACCATAGAGGTGCGGGGTGCCGGGTGCCACGCCCGCCCCTGTGGCGGTGGGTTCCCGTCCTTGCTACTGCCTGGTAACTTCGGGGCATGTCCGAGACCCTGCCGAACATCGGCGAGATGCTGCTGGCCACCGTTCCCATGGCCAAGACCCTGAACCTGGAGGTCGTGGAAGCGACCGCCGAGCGCGCCGTGCTCCGCCTGCCCGACCAGGGTGACTTCCACAACCACGTCGGCGGCCCGCACGCGGGCGCCATGTTCACGCTGGGCGAGTCCGCCAGCGGCGCCATCGTCATCGGCGCCTTCGGCGACCAGATGGAGCGAGCCGTGCCGCTCGCCGTCAAGGCCGAGATCGGCTACAAGAAGCTCGCGATGGGGGTCGTCACCGCCACCGCGACGCTGGGCCGCACCAAGGCGGAGGTCGTCGCGGAACTGGACGCCGGGCAGCGCCCCGAGTTCCCGGTGCACGTCGCCATCACGCGCGAGGACGGCGCGGTCACGGGCGAGATGACCATCGTCTGGACCCTGCGCCCCCACGCGTGACACCCGGCACGCGCGCGTGAGGCCGCCCCCGCACCCCTCCCTCGGGTACGGGGGCGGCCCCGTTGCCGGCCGGCGCTGCGGGGCGGCACGCCGGCCGGCGGTCCGTTCGGCGGCGCGCCCCCGCGGTCTGACACCGCGCCAGGTGAATTCTCACGCATAGTGCGCTTATGTCAGAAGAGTCCGAACCCCTCTCGCGGAGAACCACCCTCCGCCTGTTCACCGGAGCCGTCGCCGCCGCGGCCGCCACCGGAACCGGTCTCCCCCCGGCCAAGGCCGCGCCCGGCCACAGCCGCGTCGACGAGCTCCTCGCGCGGCTCACCCTCGACGAGAAGCTCTCCCTCCTGCACGGTGCCAAGGACCCCCGCGGCCTCGGCCAGGCCGGGTACGTCCCCGGCGTACCGCGCCTGCGCATCCCCCCGCTGCGGCTGGCCGACGGCCCCGCCGGCGTACGGCTCCGAACGGCCCGCGCCACCGCCCTGCCCGCGCCCGTGATGCTGGCGAGCAGCTTCGACCCCGCGCTGGCCCGTGAGTACGGCCGGGTCATCGGCCACGAAGGCCGGGCGCTCGGTCAGGACGTCCAGCTGTCACCGATGGTCAACCTGATCCGCACCCCGTACGCCGGGCGGAACTTCGAGACCTTCGCCGAGGACCCGCTCCTCTCCGCCGACCTCGCCGCCGAGGAGATCCGCGGCATCCAGGGCGAGGGACTGATCGCCACGGTCAAGCACTTCGCCCTCAACAACCAGGAGACGGACCGCACCACCATCGACGTACGGGTCGGCGAACAGGCCCTGTACGAAACGGAACTGCGCGCCTTCGAGGCCGCCGTCGCGGCGGGCGCCGGAGCGGTGATGGGCGCGTTCAACAAGGTCGACGGCGTCCACGCCTGTGAGAACCCCGCCCTCCTCACCGGCGTGCTGCGCGAGCGGTGGGGCTTCGACGGCTGGGTCATGAGCGACTGGGACGCCACCCACAGCACCGCCCCCGCCCTCACCGCGGGCCTCGACATGGAGATGCCGTCCGGCCGCTGGTTCGGCGAGCCGCTGCGGCGCGCCGTACGGGACGGCACCGTGCCCGAGGCCACCGTCGACCGCGCCGTACGCCGCGTCCTCGTCCTCATGGACCGCTTCGGGCACCTCGACGGCACCGCGCCCGCGCGCCCCGTCCGCGACGCGCAGGCCGGCGCCCGGCTCGCGTACCGGGTCGCCGTCGCGGGCGCCACACTGCTGCGCAACGAGCACGCCACCCTGCCGCTCACCGGCCCCGCCGCCCGCTCCCTCGCCGTCATCGGCCCGACCGGCGCGCGGCCCCTCGTGGGCGGAGGCGGCAGCGCCCACGTCGTCCCCGACCGGGCCACCGCCCCGCTCGACGAGATCACCGCCCGGGCGGGAAGCGGTGCCCGGGTCACGTACGCCCTCGGCGAGGACCTGTACGGCAAGCCGCTCCCGGGCACGTCCCACGGCGCCGGGTTCGAGGGCGGCACCGTGCCCGCCGGCGACACCTGGACGTACGACGGCACGCTGACCGTGGGCGAGGCCGACGAGTGGACCTTCCTGGTCCACTACAGCGGCGAGCGGCCCGAGGTGCACCTGGACGGCACGGAACTCTTCCCCGTACGGGACCCCCTGGACGAACTCTTCGACGGCTTCGGACTCGCCGCCACCGCCCCCGACGGCCTCAAGGTCCGCCGCACGACCCTCTCCCTCCCCGCCGGCCGCCACCCCCTGCGCGTGGCCGCGAAAGGCGGCACCAAGGGGCAGGTCTTCCGGCTGCGCCACATCACGGGCGCCACGCGCGCGGTGGACGTCGCCGAAGCCGTACGCGCCGCCCGCGCCGCGGACGGCGTGGTGCTGTTCGCGTACGAGGACGCCGTCGAGGGCCGCGACCGTGCCACCCTCGCGCTGCCGGGCAATCAGGAGGCGCTGATCGACGCGGTCACCGCCGCCAACCCCCGTACCACCGTCGTCCTCAACACGTCGTCCGCCGTCACCATGCCGTGGCTGGAGCGGGCCGGGGCCGTCCTGCAGATGTACTACCCGGGGCAGGAGGGCGCCGCCGCGACCGCCGCCGTGCTGTTCGGCGACGCCGACCCCGGCGGCCGGCTCACCCAGACCTTCCCCGTCTCCGACTCCCGCCACCCGACGGCCGGCGACCCGCGCCGCTACCCCGGCACCGGCGGCGTCCAGGAGTATTCGGAAGGGATCAACGTCGGCTACCGCTGGTACGACGCGGAGGGCGTGCAGCCGCTGTTCCCGTTCGGGCACGGCCTGTCCTACACCACGTTCGCGTACACCGGGCTCGTGGTGACGCCCGCGCGCGGCGGCGGCCTCACGGCCAGCTTCACCGTACGCAACACCGGGCGGCGCACCGGAGTCACCGTCCCCCAGCTGTACGTCGGCCCTTCCCCGGACCTCGCGCTGGAGCAGGCGCCGCACGTACTGGCGGGCTACCGGCGCCTGGAGCTGGCGCCCGGCCGGATGCGCCGCGTCACCATCCCCATCGCCGCCCGCACCCTGTCCTCCTGGGATCCGGCGCGGCACGCCTGGGTCCTCGGAACGGGGACCCGCACGGTACGGCTGGGGACCTCCGCCCGGGACCTCCGGCTCACCGCGCGGGCGAGGGTGCTCCCACTGTGACGAGGTAGGCTGCCCGGGCGTGCGCGCCGTCGCCGCGCACGCCCGGGCAGCCCGCGCCGTCACGGCACGCGGCACACAAGTCGATTTTTCGGAGGAGCCGGCGTTGCACGTCCAGGAGTGGCTCGAGACGGTTCCACCGGTCGCCATCTACCTCCTGGTGGGGGTGGTGATCGGGCTGGAGAGCCTCGGCATCCCGCTGCCCGGCGAGATCGTCCTCGTCAGTTCCGCGCTCCTCGCGTCCCAGCACGGGGACATCAACCCGTACGTCCTGGGGGCCTGCGCGACCGCGGGCGCGATCATCGGCGACTCGATCGGCTACGCCATCGGCCGCAAGGGCGGGCGTCCCCTGCTCGCCCGGCTGGGGCGGAAGTTCCCCAAGCACTTCGGCGAAGCCAATATCGCCATGGCGGAGCGGTCCTTCGAGAAGTGGGGCATGTGGGCCGTCTTCTTCGGCCGGTTCGTGGCGCTGCTGCGGATCTTCGCCGGCCCCCTCGCGGGTGTGCTGCGCATGCCGTACTGGAAGTTCGCCATCGCCAACGTCTTCGGCGGGATCCTCTGGGCGGGCGGCACCACCGCCGTCATCTACTCGGTCGGGATCGTCGCCGAGGCGTGGCTGAAGCGGTTCTCGTGGCTGGGCCTCGTCCTGGCGGTGCTGGTGGGCCTGTCCTCCCTGCTCGTCCTGAAGAGCCGGGCCAAGAAGGCGGCGGCGGGCGTGGAGGCGGCGGTGGCGGCAACTGCGGTGGCGGTGCCCGACTCGCCGGCCGCGGGCCGGGAACCGGTGCCGGCGGCGGCCGACTGATCCCGCGCGGCGGCCTGCCGCGCGTGGTCCGCTGCGCGGGGGCCTTCCCCTACCCGCCCCTTCCCGAACCGGGGCTTCGCCCCGGACCCCGTACGGCCTTCGGTCGTGTCCTCAAAGGCCGGACGGGCTGAACCCAGCCCCGTCGGCGTTGAGGCGCGGGCACCCCGGCCTCCGGGGGCGAGGCCGGGCCGGAGCGCGTCAGGACTCGTGGGCCTCGCGGTGTCCCTCGGCGAGCTCCAGGTACATCGCGGCGTTCAGCCTGATGCCCTCCCGCTCCTCGTCGGTCAGCTCCCGCTTGACCTTCGCGGGCACGCCCGCGACCAGCGAGCCGGGCGGGACCCGCATCCCCTGCGGCACGAGCGCCTGGGCCGCGATCAGCGAACCGGCGCCGATGTGGGCGCCGTTGAGGACGGTGGCGCCCATGCCGACGAGTACGTCGTCCTCGACCGTGCAGCCGTGCAGCACCGCGTTGTGACCGACCGACACACGCGCGCCGACCGTGACGGGGAAGCCCGGGTCGACGTGGACCGTGCAGTTGTCCTGGATGTTGCTGTCGGCGCCGAGGACGATCGGGCCGCAGTCGGCGCGCAGCACGGCGTGGTACCAGACGCTCGACCCCGGGGCCATCGTCACGTCACCGACCACCACGGCGGTCGGTGCGGCGAACGCCTCCGGGTCGACCCTCGGTTCCTTGCCGCCCACGCCGGTGATCAACGCCCGCTCGGCCATCGCCTGCTCCCTCGCTGCCCATGTGCTGGTGGTCGCGCCAGGGGAACCGTAAGCCACGGCCCTGGCGGCGGTGACGGTGGGGCGAACATCACAGGCCCGTGCGCCGGTCCGCCATGACCTGGCCGATTACCGTGTGCGGGTGCCGAAGAACAGAAACACGTTCTCCTCGCTGGCCGCCTGGCGGCGGCGGGTCCTCACGCGCGCCGTGCACGGCGGCTGGCGCTGGGTGCAGGAGACGGGCGCCGTCACCGCCGAGCGGCCCGGGCGGCTGCGGTTCCGCAGACTCGGCGCCGGCACCCGGCTCGCCTTCCCGCAGGGCACCGTCTTCGGCGAGGCCTGGATCGAGGTCGGCGACCACTGCATCATCGCCGAGCAGGTGACGCTCACCGCCGGGATGATGCCCGGCCTGGACCTGGGCCCCGAGCCGGTCCTCACCCTCGGCAACGGCGTGGTCCTGGGGCGCGGCAGCCATGTCATCGCCGACGCCGCGGTGACCATCGGAGCGGACACGTTCTGCGGCCCGTACGTCTACATCACCTCGACCAACCACAGTTACGACGATCCCCACGAGCCGGTCGGGCGGCAGTGGCCGCGCACCCAGCCGGTGGAGATCGGCCCCGGCAGCTGGCTCGGCACGGGTGCGGTGATCCTGCCCGGCGCCCGGCTCGGCCGCAATGTGGTGGTCGCCGCGGGCGCCGTCGTACGGGGAGAGGTGCCCGACCACGCGGTGGTGGCCGGGGCGCCGGCCCGTGTCGTACGCCGCTGGGACGCCGAGACGGGCTGGCAGCCGCCGCTGCGTACGCCCACGCCCCGGCCCATTCCGGAGGGCGTCACACCGGAACAACTGCTGGCGCTCGCGGAGCTGGAACCGGAGACTCTCGCCGCGCTCGAACCGGGGAAGGGCTGAAAGGGCCGAGCACCCGGCGGCCGGCAGGACGGTGCCGACCGGCGCCGGCCCCGCTCCGGCCGCCCGCACCGCGCGGAGCCGCTCCTTGAGCACGCCCCGCGCGGCGAGCGCCGTCACCACCGGGTGGAGGCCGGCCAGTACGGCGGCCACGGTGACCGGACCGCTCTGCGCGGCGATCGCGTACCTGCCGTTGGCGGCGACGTCCGCCGGCCCCGCGGAGGCGAGGGCCGGCAGGGAGCCCGTGATCACCCGGATTCCGCCGTCCTCGGGCAGGGCCCGCCCGCGACCACACCGAGGGAGCCGAGCCGGCAGACCACGCCCGTCGGGCCCGGCGCAGCGCCTTGTGGAAGGCGAGCATCGCCGCGGGCCCCACGGCGCCCGCCGTGACCGCGTACCGGAGCCGCGGGCCGGCCTCGCTCCAGCGCCGGTCGCGACGGCGACGGCGACGGCGCCGAGGATGATGACGGCGCCGGCGACGACCGAATGGCTTCCTCGCAGTACAGTGCGGTGAACAGTGAGTGCACCACACCGTAGTGCAGTCTGTTGAACGCTGTCATCCAGAATATTGGACGGAATGTGTCGGACCTCGATCAGCTCACCCAGTCGCTCGCCCGCAACCTCAAGCGCTGGCGCGGGGAGCGGGGCTTCACGCTGGACGCGCTGGCCGCGCGGGCAGGGGTGAGCCGCGGCATGATCATCCAGATCGAGCAGGCCCGTACGAACCCGAGCGTCGGCACCACCGTGAAGCTGGCCGACGCGCTCGGCGTCTCCATCACCACACTGCTCGACTACGAGCAGGGCGCCCACGTCCGGCTCGTGCCGGAGGAGCAGGCGGTGCGCATGTGGTCCACGGACAAGGGCAGCCACACCACCCTCCTCGTCGGCGCCGAGGCGCGCGGACCGCTGGAGCTGTGGTCATGGACGCTCATGCCGGGCGACGCCCACACCTCCGACCCCCACCCGGACGGCACCACCGAACTGCTGCAGGTCACGGCGGGGGAGCTCACGCTGGTGGTCGACGGGACCGGCCACCGGGTGCCGGCGGGGACGTCCGCGGTCTTCGAGTCCAACGTCCCGCACGCGTACCGCAACGACGGACAGGAGACGGTGGAGATGACGATGGCGGTCTCCATCCCGCCCGCCCGCTGAGACGGGGAAAACCCCCTCGGGGCACCGCTGTTGGCGTGGCACGCCTGCGTGCACCCGTCGGAGACTTCGACGACGCCAGGCCCGCGCCCGACTGCCTCGACCAGCTCACGGCGCCCGTCGCCGACGCCGTACGCGCGTGGCAGGGGGACGTGCCCGCCGATCAGCTGCCGTACGTCGACACCGACCCGGAGATCGCCGACACGGCCCTCTCCGTCGAGCACCACGGGCGGGCGTTGCTCGACACCTCCGCCAACTGCGTCGTCGTCGCGGGCAAGCGGGGCGGCGAGACCCGGCTCGCCGCGGGCCTGGTCCCGTCCGGCACCCGGGCCGAAACGTCAACGGCGTCGTGCGCGAGCACCTCGGCGCCCGCGAGGCGTCGTTCGCGCCGATGGACGCCGCGACCGGCGGCACCGGCATGGAGTACGGCGGGATCACCCCGATCGGCCTGCCCGCCGGGTGGCCGCTGCTCGTCGACTCCACGGTCGTCGACACGGAGTGGGTGCTGATGGCAGCGGCCGGCGCCGGGGCGAGCCGATCGTGCCCGGCAAGGCCTTCGCGGGACTGCCGGGGGCGGTGGTCCTCGACGGGCTGGGCGTCGCCTGACGCCAGGGGTCAGCCCAGCTTCGGGATCTCGATGGCGGGGCAGCGGTCCATGACCATGTCGAGACCGGCGGCGCGCGTGCGCTCGTACGCGTCCCGGTCGATCACGTCCAGCTGGAACCAGACGGCCTTCGCGCCCTTGGCCACCGCTTCGTCGGCTACGGCCCCCGCCAGGGAGCTGTTGACGAAGACGTCCACGACATCCACGGGGAAGGGGATGTCCGCGAGCGACGCGTACCCCTGCTCCCCGTGGACGGTCTCCGCCTTCGGGTGCACGGGCACGATCCGCTTGCCGAAGCGCTGCAGCACGGCGGCCACGCCGTAGGCCGCGCGGGACCGGTTGCCGGACAGCCCGACCACCGCCCAGGTGTCCCCGGACTCGGTGAGGATCTTGCGGATGGTCTCCGTATCGCTCTGCACGCTCTGGCCTCCTGCGGATAGCTGTCTGTGGGCGGTAACCGGCGGCGGGGACGATTCCTTCCCGTGTCCCGCCGATGCTCCCGGTCTCCCGTCCCCGCTCCTTCCCGGTGTCCTGCCCCCGATCCCGCCCCGCATAGGGTGGCGGTATGCAGGAGCAGTACCGGACGGTCGCCCGTGAGGGTGTGCACGAGACCGAGATCAACCGCTCGCGCTTCCTCTGCGCGCTCGCGCCCGTCGCGACCGAGCAGGAGGCGCAGGACTTCGTCGCGCGCGTCCGCAGGGAGCACCCGACCGCCACCCACAACTGCTTCGCGTACGTCATCGGCGCCGACGCCTCCGTACAGAAGGCGAGCGACGACGGCGAACCGGGCGGCACGGCCGGGGTGCCCATGCTCCAGATGCTCCTGCGGCGCGAGGTGCGCTACGTCGCCGCCGTCGTCACCCGCTACTACGGCGGCGTCAAGCTCGGCGCCGGCGGACTGATCAGGGCGTACGGCGGTGTCGTCGGCGAGGCGCTGGACGCGCTCGGCACCCTCACCCGCCGCCGCTTCCGCCTCGCCACCGTCACCGTCGACCACCAGCGGGCCGGGAAGCTGGAGAACGATCTGCGCGCGACCGGGCGGGCCGTGCGTGACGTGCGTTACGCCGAGGCCGTCACCATCGAGGTCGGCCTGCCGGACGCCGACGTGGACAACTTCCGTGCCTGGCTGGCGGATGCGACGGCCGGAACCGCGGCCCTGGAACTCGGTGGCGAGGCGTACGGAGACGGCTGAACGCCCACGCGTTGTCATACCCCACCGTTAATCTCAGGGATCATGAGACTCCTGCACACGTCGGACTGGCACCTGGGACGGTCGTTCCACCGGGTCGGCCTGCTCGACGCCCAGTCCGCGTTCCTCGACCACCTGGTGGCGACGGTACGCACGCGTGACGTGGACGCGGTGCTGGTGGCAGGGGACGTCTACGACCGCGCGGTGCCGCCGCTGCCCGCCGTGGAGCTCTTCGACACGGCTCTTCACCGGCTCGCCGAAGCCGGCGTACCGACCGTCATGATCTCCGGTAACCACGACTCGGGACGCAGGCTCGGCGTCGGAGCGGGACTCATCGGCCGCGCGGGGATACACCTGCGCACCGACCCGGCCGGGATCGGCACCCCCGTCGTACTGGCGGACGCCCACGGCGACGTCGCCCTCTACGGCCTGCCGTACCTCGAACCCGCGCTCGTCCGCGACGAGTTGGGGGCAAGTAAGGCGGGGCACGAGGCGGTCCTGACGGCAGCCATGCGGCGCGTGCGCGCCGACCTCGCCGAGCGGCCCCCCGGCACCCGCTCCGTGGTCCTCGCCCACGCCTTCGTCGCGGGCGGCGAACCGAGCGACAGCGAGCGCGACATCACCGTCGGCGGCGTGGCCGCCGTCCCGGCCGGCGTCTTCGACGGCGTCGACTACGTCGCCCTCGGCCACCTGCACGGCAGCCAGACCCTCACCCCGCGCGTGCGCTACTCCGGCTCCCCCCTCGCGTACTCCTTCTCCGAGACCGGCCACCGCAAGACCATGTGGCTCATCGACCTGGGCGCGGACGGGGAGATCACCGCCGCCGAGCGGATCGACTGCCCGGTGCCGCGCGCCCTCGCCCGCATCCGGGGGCGCCTCGACGACCTGCTCGACGACCCGGCGCTGACCCGCCACGAGGATGCCTGGATCGAGGCCACCCTCACCGACCCGGTCCGCCCGGCCGACCCCATGGCCAGGCTCAGCGAGCGCTTCCCGCACACCCTCAGCCTGGTCTTCGAGCCCGAGCGGGCCGACGACGCGACCGCCGACTCCTACGCGCGGCGGCTGCGCGGACGCAGCGACCAGCAGATCGCAGAGGACTTCGTGGCCCACGTACGGGGCGGGGCGGGCCCGGACGAACCGGAACGCGCCGCGCTGAACCGCGCCTTCGAGGACGTCCGGGTCGACCTGGCACAGCGCGAGGTGACCGGGTGAGGCTCCACCGGCTCGACATCACCGGCTTCGGCCCCTTCTCCACCACCCAGAGCGTCGACTTCGACGCCCTGTCCGAGGCGGGCCTCTTCCTGCTCCACGGCCCGACCGGCGCCGGCAAGACATCCGTTCTCGACGCCGTCTGCTACGCCCTGTACGGAGCGGTGCCCGGCGCACGCCAGAGCCCCGGCGCCTCCCTGCGCAGCGACCACGCCCCGGCCGGGTCGGTCACCGAGGTCGTGCTCGACCTGACCGTGGCCGGGCGGCGGCTGGAGATCACCCGGCGGCCCGAGCAACCGCGCCCCAAGAAGCGCGGCTCCGGCTTCACCAGGGAGAAGGCCCAGACCTGGCTGCGCGAGTACGACCCGCAGAGCGGTACATGGCGGGGGCTCAGCCGCTCCCACCAGGAAATCGGCGAGGAGATCACCCGGCTCATCGGCATGAGCCGCGAGCAGTTCTGCCAGGTCGTGCTGTTGCCGCAGGGCGACTTCGCCCGCTTCCTGCGCGCCGACGCCGAGGCACGCGGCAAGCTCCTCGGCCGCCTCTTCGACACCAGGCGCTTCGCCGCCGTGGAGGAACACCTCGCCGGGCTGCGACGCGCCGCCGAACAGCAGGTACGGGACGGCGACGAACGGCTGCTCGCCCTCGCCCACCGGATGGCCCAGGCCGCCGGCACGGCCGCCGCGGACTTCCCGGCGCCGGACGGCAAGCCCGGCGACCCGGGCCTCGCCGAGTCCGTCCTCGCCTGGGCGGCAGTCGCCCGCGTGGGAGCGCGCGAGGCGCTGGACCTCGCCACGTCGGCGCTCGCCACAGCGGAGAGCCGGCAGGCCGCCGCCCGACACGCGCTGGACGAGGAGCTGGACCTCGCCGCCCGGCAGCGGCGGTACGACGACGCCCGCCGCCGCCGCGAGGAGCTGGATCTGCGGCGCGACGAGCGCGACGCGTGGCAGGCCCGGCTGGAGCGGGGCCGCCGGGCCGAACGGGTCGCCGGGCCGCTCGGCCTGCGCGCCGACGCCGAACGGGAACACCGCGCGGCGCTGGCCGCCCATGAACGGGCCTCGGCGGAACTGCCACAGGACCTCGCCGACGCGAGCGCCGAGCAACTGGCCGCGCTCGCCGGGCAGTTGCGCCAGGAACTCGGCGGCCTCGAAACCGCCCGCCGGGCCGAGCGGCGCGCCGCCGAGATCGCCCGCGAGCGCGCGGAGCTGGACCGGCAGGCCCGCGCCGACGACGACACCCTCCGAGAGGCGGCCGGATGGCTCGCCGACTGGGAGAGCCGCCGCCGCGCCCTCCAGGACGCGGTCGAAGCCGCCCAGGAGGCGGCGACCCGCGCCGAACACCTCGCGGGCCGCCTCGAACCGGCGCGCCGCCGACTGGCCTCCGCCCGCCGCCGCGACACGCTGGTACGCGACCTCGCCGCCGCCGACACCCGCCTCATGGCCGCGCGGGAGCAGGCCAACGCCGCCCACGAAACCTGGCTGGACCTGCGGGAGCGCCGCCTGCGCGGCGTTGCCGCGGAACTCGCCGCGGGCCTCACCCCCGGAAAGCCCTGCGCCGTCTGCGGCTCCCGCGCTCACCCGGACCCTGCCCGCGCCGACGCCGACCACGTCGACCGCACCGCCGAGGACGCGGCCTACGAGGCCCACACCCGCGCGGACGAGGCCCGCTCGGCCGCGGAACGCGAACGGGCGGTGCTCCACGAAGCGCTGACCGCCGCCCGCGCGGACGTCGCTTCCGCGCACCGGAACAGCGAAACGGACGAAGCCATTCCGTACGCCGGGGCCGGTGACCGGCCGACCGTCGCCGAACTCGCGGAAATCGTTCGGCGCCTGGAAGAGGAGTACGGCGAGGCCCGCGACGCGGCTGCCGGGACGCACGCCGCACGGGAGGCGCTGGACCGCGCCGAGGGCGAGTACCGGCGGCGGCTCGACGTACGTCAGCACGTGGAGCGCCGCGCCGCCGCGCGCACGTCGCAGCGGGAGGCTATCGACCGCGAGCAGACCGTCATCGACGCCGAGCTCGCCTCCGTTCAGGGAAGCGTCGTGGAGCACGCCACCCTGCTGGAGCGGCGCATCGCCCGGATGACGGAGGCAGCCACGGCGGTACGGACCGTCGAGGAGACCGCCCGGCGCCTCAAGGACGCCGACGGCCGGCTCGCCGACGCGGCGTTCCGCGCCGGGTTCGACACACCGGCCGCCGCGTCCGCCGCCCTGCTTGACGACGCGCACCACCGCGACCTGCAGCACCGGCTGGACGACTGGCAGGCCGAGGCCGCCGCGGTCGCCGACCGGCTCGCCGAACCCGGGACACGGGCCGCGGCGGAACGCCCGCCGGCCGACCCGGCGACCGCCCGGGCCGCCCACGACGCGGCCGACCGCGCCCTGCGCGACGCCACGTCCGCCCTGGCCGCCCACCGTGACCGCCTCGACCAGCTCACCCGGCTCTCCCGCGAGGCGGACAGGGAGGTCCGGCGGCTGGGGCCCCTGCGCCGGGAGTACGACCGCATCGCACGGCTCGCGGGGCTCACGGCCGGTACCTCCGCCGAGAACGAGCGCAAGATGCGGCTGGAGTCGTACGTGCTGGCCGCCCGGCTCGAACAGGTCGCCGCCGCCGCCACCGCGCGCCTGCAGCGCATGTCGTCCGGCCGTTACACCCTCGTTCACTCCGACGCCCGCAGCGGCGGCAAACGGGCCGGCCTCGGCCTGCACGTCGTCGACGCGTGGACGGGCCGGGAGCGCGACACCGCCACGCTCTCCGGCGGTGAGACGTTCTTCGCCTCGCTCGCCCTGGCCCTGGGCCTGGCCGACGTCGTCACCGACGAGGCCGGCGGCGTCCGCCTCGACACCCTCTTCATCGACGAGGGCTTCGGCAGCCTCGACGACCAGACCCTCGACGAGGTGCTGGACGTCCTCGACTCGCTGCGCGAACGGGACCGCAGCGTCGGCATCGTCAGCCACGTCGCCGACCTGCGCCGCCGCATCCCCACCCAACTGGAGGTCGTCAAGGAGCGGGGCGGCTCGGCGGTGCGTCTGCGCACCGGCTCCGCTCCCCGGGGTGTCAGGGGCTGATCGGGCGGCGCGGCAGCGGCGACGAGTGGACGACGCT
Organism: Streptomyces sp. NPDC006368; assembly: GCF_040612535.1. Classification (NCBI taxonomy): domain Bacteria; kingdom Bacillati; phylum Actinomycetota; class Actinomycetes; order Kitasatosporales; family Streptomycetaceae; genus Streptomyces; species Streptomyces sp. NPDC006368. The sequence continues at coordinate 20,458 of NZ_JBEXQK010000026.1, read as the reverse complement.
CGTCGTCACCGAGATCACCGCGCCGACCTTGCCGGAGATCTCCTCCAGGTGCCCCATCGACCGGGCGGCGACCCTCAGCACGGAGCAGCCCTCGCCCGTCACACGGTGGCCGCTGCCCACCGCCCGCCTACCGACCCGCGGGGCCGTCCCCCGCGCCGAGCAGCGCACGGAACAGGGCGGTCCCGTCCGCACCCGCGGGGAGGCCGCTCACCTGGCCGTCGCCCACCTCGACCACTCGCCACACCCCGTCGGCGCGCAGCGCGAAGTCCGTGGTGACGAAACGGCAGCCGAGCGCCCGTACCGCCGTACGCGCCGTGTCCCACCGTGGCGCCGGGAGCCGGTCGGGGGTGTCGGGATGCGCGGTGGCCAGGGCGGGCTCGCCGTCCACCCACCACACCCGCGCCTCGGCCGTGCCGCCGGTGAACTCCTCGTACCGCCTGATCACCAGCCCGCCCGCGAGGTCGTCCCCCTGGAGCTCCAGAAAGCGGCCGGCCACCGCGGCGAACCGCCCGCGGTCGGAGAGTTCGGGGACGTAACACGCCTCGTCCCACTCGTGCTTGCGTGACTTCACGTAGTCCTTGACGACCGCCGGGCCCGGCCCGAGGGGTGAGACCAGGGACGTCACGTCGGGCAGCGGCGCGCCCGGACGCAGCGGCAGCCACACGCTGGGCGGCGTCAGCCCCTCGAAGTGGGCGTACCAGCCCGGCAGTTCATGTGCCCGCCGGTACGCGTCCGCGGAGGTGAACAGCGCGCACCCGCGAGCCGCCAGAGCCCGCTCGCACTGCGCGTACCGCCCGGACGGGATCATCCAGCCCCGGTACCAGTACGGTCCCGACCCGGCCGGGACCCGCGCCACCGCCGTCGCCATGTCGCCCGCCACGAGCGCGTCATGGTCGACGAGCGCCACCGCACCGCCCAGGGCGCGGACGGCCGCGACCTCCTCGGCGTGGACGGGGTCGGGCCGCCCGGCCCGGAGCGGATCGGCGGGGAAGAGCACCCTCACAGCCGCGACAGCTCGTCCACCAGGTCGTCCAGCCCCAGCGGGCCCTGCGACAGGGCGGCCATGTGCCACTTCTTCGCGTCGAAGGCGTCACCGTGCGCCTTGCGGGCGTTCTCCCGGCCCAGCAGCCACGCACGCTCGCCCAGCTTGTAGCCGATGGCCTGCGCGGGCATCGACAGATAGCGGGTGAGCTCGCTCTCCACGAAGGCCGGGGGCCTGCTGCTGTGCCGCTGGAAGAACTCCTGCGCCAGCTCCGGCGTCCACCGCTCGCCCGGGTGGAACGGCGAGTGCGCGGGGATGTCCAGCTCCAGGTGCATGCCGATGTCCACGATCACACGGCACGCCCGCATCATCTGGGCGTCCAGATAGCCGAGCCGGCGCTCCGGGTCCGGCAGGAAGCCCAGTTCGTCCATGAGCCGCTCCGCGTACAGCGCCCAGCCCTCGGCGTTGGCGCTGACGCCGCCGATGGTCGCCTGGTAGCGGGAGAGCCGGTCGGCGACGTGCACCCACTGCGCGATCTGGAGGTGATGCCCGGGCACGCCCTCGTGGTACCAGGTCGACACCAGGTCGTACACCGGGAAGCGCGTCTCGCCGTCCACCGGCAGCCAGGTGCGGCCGGGGCGGGAGAAGTCCTCGGAGGGGCCGGTGTAGTACGGGGCGGCGGCGCCGCCCGGCGGAGCGATCCGCGACTCCACCTTCCGTACCCGCTCCGCGAGTTCGAAGTGGGTGCCGTCCAGCGCCTCGATCGCCTCGTCCATCAGGCTCTGCAGCCAGACCCGCACCTCCTCGACGCCCTCGATGTGCGTACCGTGCTCGTCGAGGTGGGCGAGCGCCTCCCACGGCCCGGCGCCCGGCAGGATCTTCCCGGCCTCGACGCGCATCTCGCCGAGGATGCGGTGGTATTCGTCCCAGCCGTACGCGTAGGCCTCGTCGAGGTCGAAGTCGGCGCCGTTGAAGTAGCGCGACCAGCGGGCGTAGCGCTCGCGGCCCACCGTGTCCGGCGCGTCCTTCACCGCGGGGGCGTACACGTCCCGCATCCAGTCGCGCAGCTCGCCCAGCGCCCGGGTGGCGCCGCGGGCCGCGGTGTCCAGCTCGGCCCGCAGCGCGGCGGGCCCGGCGGCCACGAAGTCCTCGAACCAGCCGCGCCGCGCCCCACCGCCGCCCTCCGCGCCGGTGTCACCCGCGCCCCGCCCGCCGGCTTCGCCGCCGGTCCACTCCGTGAGCTGTCCGATGAAGGTGGCCGTGGCACGCGGTCCGCCGCGCAGGCCCCGCTCCAGGCCCGCTTCGAGCGACTGGCGGTAACCGTCCAGGGCGGCCGGCACGGCGCGCAGCCGCTCGGCGACCGCGGCCCAGTCCTCGTCCGTCTCGGTGGGCATCACGGTGAACGCGATGCGCACGCTGTGCGCGGGGGAGCGCATGTTGCTCACCGCGCACAGCCCCTCACCGGCCTCGTGGATGGCGAGCTCCGCCGTCAGGCGCTCCCGCAGGAGCCGTCCGCAGCGCCGCTCGGCGTCGCTGTCCGCCCCGGAAAGGCGCTCGGCCTCGTCGAGCCGGGCGAGCGTCTCGCGCGCCAGTACGGCGAGCTCCTCCTGGCCGGCGGGGGTGAAGTCCGGGAGGAGTCCGGCGCTTTCCTTGACGCCCAGGTACGTACCGGTGATCGGGTCGAGTGCGATGAGGGCGTCGACATAGGCGTCGGCGACCTGGCGGGGGAGGGCGCTGCTGGAGGTCTCTGGCATGAGGCCATCCTGGTATGCCAGAGGCCTCGGCGTCACCTCACCCGATCGCAGTCGGCCGACATATGAGCGGTCGGTACGGGCGGCAGCAGTGGGCCGCACTCCCACTGCTGGAAGATGAGCCGGGTCTCCACCCGGGCCACCTCCCGCCGGGAGGTGAACTCGTCCAGCACCAGTCGCTGCAGCTCAGCCGGGTCGGGGACGGCCACATGCACCAGGTAGTCGTCGGGCCCGGTCAGATGGAACAGGGCGCGTGACTCCGGCAGGGCGCGAACGCGTTCGACGAACGGACCGATCAACTCCCTTCTGTGGGGGCGCACCTGTACCAGGAGGAGCGCCTCCAGTCCCCGGCCGAGTTTGGCCGGATCGAGTCGTAGCCGGTGCCCCAGGACGATGCCCGTGCGGCGCATCCGCGCCACCCGGTCCAGACAGGTCGAGGGGGCCACTCCCACCTCGGCGGCGAGCTCGCGGTAGGTGGTCCGTGCGTCGCTCTGCAAAAGGCGAAGTATGTGCAGATCGACCGTGTCCAGTACGACAGATTCGGCCATCCGGCGAACGTAGCACGGCGGTTTGGGACGTCGCCCCGGAAAGTGTTCACAGTGCCGCCATGGATGCCATGGACCGCACCGCCGCGACCGTCCCCGGAACCCCGAGGGCGCTCGCCACCGAAGCCGTGCACGCCGGACGCGAAGACCTCGCCGCCCTGGGTCTGCACGCCGTGCCGCTCGACCTGTCCACCACGTACCCGTCGTACAACGCGAGAGCGGAGGCGGCGCGGATCGACGCGTTCGCCGCCACCGGCGCCCGGCCGGACGGGCCACCCGTCTACGCCCGCCTCGACAACCCGACCACCGCCCGGTTCGAGACGGCGCTCGCCCGGCTGGAGGGCACGGAGGCCGCCGTGGCGTTCGCCAGCGGCATGGCCGCTCTCACGGCCGTCCTGCTCGCGCGGGCCGGCGCGGGGCTGCGCCATGTGGTGGCCGTCCGGCCGCTGTACGGCTGCAGCGACCACCTGCTCACCGCCGGGCTGCTCGGTACGGAGGTGACCTGGACCGACCCGGCCGGCATCGCCGACGCCATCCGCTCCGACACCGGGCTGGTGATGGTCGAGACGCCCGCCAACCCGACGCTCGCCGAGGTCGACATACGGGCCGTCGCGCGCGCCTGCGGATCGGTGCCGCTGCTCGTCGACTCCACCTTCGCCACGCCCGTGCTCCAGCGGCCGGTGGAGCACGGCGCGCGGATCGTGCTGCACAGCGCCACCAAGTACCTGGGCGGGCACGGCGACGTGCTCGGCGGCGTGGTGGCGTGCGACGAGGAGTTCGCCGGGACGCTGCGGCAGGTGCGGTTCGCCACCGGAGGCGTACTGCATCCGATGGCGGCCTACCTGCTGCTGCGCGGGCTGTCCACCCTGCCGGTGCGCGTGCGGGCCGCGTCGGCGTCCGCCGCCGATCTCGCGCGCCGGCTGGCGGTGGATCCCCGGGTGGCGCGGGTTCACTACCCGGAGATCGGCGGGGCGATGGTCTCGTTCGAGGTGTACGGGGACCCGCACGACGTGATCGCCGGGGTTCGGCTGATCACGCCGGCGGTCAGTCTCGGCAGCGTGGACACGCTGATCCAGCACCCGGCCTCCATCAGCCACCGCATCGTGGAGGAGGGGGACCGGCGCGCGGCCGGGGTCAGCGACCGGCTGCTGCGGATGTCGGTCGGACTGGAGGACGTCGAGGACCTGTGGCGGGACCTGACGGAGGCGCTCAGTGCCCGGACCGGTCGGCGTGCTGCCGGGGGTATTGGGCGGCCAGGCCGTTCAGCCGTGCGGTGATCACCAGGGTGCCTTCCTCGATCTGGTAGTCGAGGGGCAGGTTCAGTCCGCGCATGGCCGCGACCATGCCGGTGTTGGACGACTGCGTCACGGCGTACACGCTCGCGCAGCCGGCTTCGGCGGCGAGGCCGATCAGACGGCCGAGCAGCTCCGAGCCGATGCCCCTGCGCTGCCAGTCGTCCTCGACGAGCAGGGCGACCTCCGTCTCGTCGCCGTCCCACAGCAGGTGGCCGAGGGCGACGAGGCGGCCGGACGCGGTCTCGACGGCGAGGGTCCGTCCGAAGCGCGGGCTGAGCAGGTGGTTGAGGTAGCGGTCGGCGTCGGCGACCGGCCCGTGGTAGCGCAGGCCGAGGGTGCGCGAGGAGCAGCGGTCGTGCATGGCCCGGGCGGCCCGGACATCGCCCTGGTCGGCGCGGCGGACCGTGATCTCGTTGCCCTCGGGGAGGGTGAGCACGTCCTGGCTGCGCGGGACGCGGGGGCCGAGACGGGCGTCGAGCTCGACGAGCGCCCGGGCGCGGGCGAACTCGGTGGGCGTGAACGGCAGGTAGGGGCGCTCGACGGTGATCACTCCGCCGTTCGGGTCACGCAGCCGCATCACGGTCTCGCCGTGCTCCAGGGCGCCCTCCACCGGGGCGGTCTCGCCCGTGGGGCGGCCGGTCAGCGAGACGGCCGGCAGGGAGTGGATGGTGCACCGACCGAGCAACTGGCGCAGCGCGAGCGGGAGTTCGGCAGCGTCGAGCGCGGTACGGGTGGCCAGGCCCAGCACGCGCGTCGGGGTGTCGACGAGGTCGTGCGTGTCGGCGCGCTCGATCCAGGTGGAGCCGCCACCCGCCGCGGAGATCTCCCGGGTGAGCTCCGCGGCCTGAAGCGGGGCCGGTGCGCGCAGCAGGAACTCGTCGACCGTGCCCCGCGCCAGCGGATGGGTCTGGAGGGTGAGGATGTCGACGGAAAGCCGGGCGAGCGCGGTGCACAGCGTGGCGAGGCTGCCCGGCTCGTCCCGCACGGTGGTCCGCATACGCCACAGAGCGGTTTCGGGGGCCCGGTCGCCCGACGATTCCGGCGCCTCCGGGTCGGGCGGCCCTGCGGGAGTGGCGGGGCCGCCCGTATCAGGCGCCGGCGGGGCATGGCTGTGGCGCCGTGCCCACCAGGTGTGGAACGTCGCCGTGGCGACCAGGACCACCGCGGAGACGGCCAGGAGGTAGGGGCCCTCCGGGCCGTGCGCGATGGTGTTCGCCACCGCGTCCGCGACGGCCACGGCGGTGAACAGGGCGGCCAGCTCGACGAGGTCCCGCCGCCAGTGGTGCGGGCGGCGGGCGCTTTTCGCAGATGTCACATCAGTCATGGCATCACTGTGACCCAGTGGTGTTGCGTGATCACGAACCCTTTGTGACTGATGGGTTAAGCATCCATCTGGACCACTAATGACTGGTTTCTATCATTTCTGGCGTGGACTGTTCGGTTGACAGCCCTGATATGTCGTCGGGTGTCGATACGGCTCCCAGCGCCTTCGCCAGCCGGTGCGCCTGTACGACGAGCTGCGAGGAGCCACGCCGTGACGCGAGCGTGTCGAGCCCGGGTATCGCACCTGTCACGCCGGCGGAGAGGCCGGCGGCGTCGGGGGTGCCGATGGCCGCCCCGCACCGCTCGACGCAGTCCGCGGCCACGGCCAGTATCTCCCCGAGCCCGCGCACCGGTTCACCGCCGGCCAGCAGCCCGGGCAGCGCACCCGCGAGCACGGCCCAGGTGGTGGCGTACGCACCGGTCGCCGCGGCCGTGCGGACCGAGTCGGCCAGCCGGTTGGGCTTGACCGTGCCGAGACGCACCAGCTCCCCGAGGTCGCGGCCGAGCCGCGCCGCGTCCAGGTCACCGCGCGCCGCCAGCACCAGCAGGGCGTCCACCGCCACGAGCCGGTCCTCGGCGTGCCGGGCACCGAGTCCGGTGGCCAGCGCCCGGTGCAGGGCGGGCCCCGCCTCGCCACCGGCCTCGGCGAGGGGCGACAGGAACCAGGTGCCGCCGCGTACCTCGTCGGTGGCCCCGACCGTGATCGGCAGCAGCCAGGACGCGAGCGCCTCGCGGTCCTCCGGAAGCACCGCCGTCCAGTGCCGGTCGCCCCCCACCCAGTGGAAGCAACCCCGGCCGGTGGCGGTCTGCGCGTCGGCCAGGAAGCGGAAGGCGGACGGGAACTCCCGCCGGATGACCCGCTGTTCCCTCGGCATCAGCACGATCCGCCTGGGCAGCGCGCGGGCCCGCGCCCACAGACCACGATCGGCCGGACGGTCACGGCCCTCGACCTCGCCTTCCTCCTCTGCCTCATGGCGCAGCGCGGGCGCCAACGGCTCCGGCGCGGTCAGCCACCGCGCGAGCCGCTCGCCCTCCCGGGTGCCGAGCAGGACGGCCGCCTCGGCGGCCCCCGCAGCCTCCGGACCCGACCGGCGCACCCGCAACAGGGCCTGCGCGAAGTCGATCTCCATCGGCTCGGCGCCCAGGCTCCGGTACGCGCGCAACCGCTCCACCAGCTCACCCGGGTCCACCGCGCCCGTGTGCCAGGTCGGCGCGGCCAGCAGAAACGGCACGGGCGCCTTCAGCACCGACAGCGCCGCCTCCTGTGCCCGCACCGCCAGGACGCGGTCGAGCGTCCGGTGCACGCACCCGTGCACCCGCGTCCCGAGCGCCGCGTGCAGCTGGCCGGTCGTCACCTTCCCGACCAGCGCCCCGACGAGGGTGTCCACCGGCTGCAGGTACTGCATGATGCCCGTGTCACGCCGGTACCACCACAGGTCGGTGACCAGCGGCAGCAGGGCCTCGGCCAGCGCCGCGCGGTCCCGGTACGCGAAGCGCACCAGGCCGTCCAGGGCCCGTTCGACGCCGATGGCGTCGTCACCCGCCTTCAGCAGCGCGGCCACGTCCTCGACCAGTTCCGGCAGGCTCCCCGCGACCGGGGCCGTGCGGCGCGACCCGGGCACGGGCGGCAGGACCTCCTCGTACGGCTCCGCCTCCCCCTCCTCGGGCAGCGCGTCACCGAACACCCCGGCCGCCGCCGCCCGCTGCGCCGGGCCCAGCGCCGCCGCCTCCTCCGCGAGCCGCGCGCGGGTCCCCTCGTCCACCGCGGACAGATGACGTCCGACGAGCTTCAGCGCCCGCTCCCGCACCTCGGTGTCCTCGTGCCCGAACGCCTCGGTCACCGCGGGCAGCAGCTCCGCCGCCACGTCCGCTCCGCCACGCCGCAGCGCCTTCCCCAGAAGCACCAGCTGGGCTCGTACCAGCTTCTTCTCCGTACGGAACAGCACCGGCCCGGACACCTCGGCCAGCTGCCGCGCGGACAGCTCACCCGACTCCACCAGCCGGGCCAGCACCCCTTGGGCGTGACCGGCCACGGTGGACGGACCGTCGGCCGCCATGCCCATCCAGTCGGCCGTACGCGTCCGCTCCTCGGCGGCCGACAGGTCCAGCCGCCGCAACAGGTCCAGGAAGAAGCGGACGGCCCCCGGTTTGCCGCCGCGCAACAGCCGCGCCACGCACGCGTCGACCAGTTCGCCGCGGTCCACCACCCCCTCGGCGGCCAGGGTCACGAGCGCCGCCTGCCAGTCGTCGGGGCGCCACGAGAGCGTGGCGGCCGGCTCTGCGGTCACGAAGAGCCGGGGGACGAGCACCCGCACATGGGGGTCGGTCCGCAGGAACGGCAGGATGCCCCCGTGGGCCGCGGCGTCCACCCAGCCGTACACGTAACCGTCCGTCACCGGCACCGGGCAGCCGGAGCGCCGGACCAGCTCATGGATCAGCGGGTAGTCCTGCTCGGCCGTGGCCGGCCGCCCGGCGAGCCGGTGCGCGACATCACCCAGCCACCCGGGCTCCCGGTCCGCGAGCAGGTCGAGCAGCATGTCCACCGGCAACCTTTCCCAGTCCCGCAGATCCCGGGCACCGATCCAGGCCGCCGCTGCCGCGGCCCCCGTGTGGCAGCCGGCCCCCGCCACCAGCAGGGCCCGCGACATCGCGCGCCGCTGCTGCCAGCGGTCCCAGTCCCAGCCGCGCAACTCCTTGCGCAGCTCCTTCAACTCGGCCAGCGCCGCCCTGCGCCCCGCCCCGTCCAGCGCCTTCACCAGGGCCGGGACGTCGTCGCGCCGCCCCTCCCGTACGGCCTCCAACAGCTTCGTCATCGCGCACCCCCGGCGACCAGGGCGCCACGGCGGACCATCCGGACGGCCAGGGCGTGCTTGCACGGGCCCCGCCTGCCCCGGTAGTCCGCCCACCACTGGCACGTGCAGCTCAGCACGCCGCCCCGCGACTCCCGCACCTGGTAGCGGCGTTCACCCGACGTCACCCACGCGACCTCGCCGGCCGGCTCGACCGCACCCGACGCCACCAGCTCCCGCGCGGCCACCAGCCGCGGATTGTGCCGCTCCGCGCGGTCCGCGTCGTACGGCAGCTCGCGGTGGAAGTACGCGGCGTCCGCCACGTCGTACCCGACGCGCCCCGCCGTGCCCAGCCGGGTCAGCGCCGCCCGCACCCGCTCCGGCGACAGGCCCGCCCGCGCGGCCAGTTCGCCGAGGTCGATGCGCGGCTCCCACGCCAGCAGCACCGACACCAGCTCCGCGTCCCGCGCCGCCTCCTCCGTGGCCAGCGCCTCCAGCACACCACCCTCGCCGGAGAAACCGCGCGACGCGTCCGGCGACAGGGTGAGCGTCAGCCGCATCCCCGGCAGGGACACCTCCCAGGCGCTCGCCGTCGCGGCCCCGTCCGCCACCGGCCCGTACACCCGCAGCGCCGTGGCGTGCCGCAGCACCCGCTGAAGGGCGACCAGCCGCTCCGGGCCCGGCAGGCACACCGCGCCGGCCACGGCCCTCGTCGTCGGGCGCAGCGTCTTCCCGGCCGGCACCACCCACAGCGGGCCGCGCGCCATACCCCCCGGGGTACGCGGCAGGGCACGCAGGAACCGCACGGCCTCGGCCGCGGACAGCTCCGCCCGCAGGTCGAAACCCGCACACGCCACCTGCGCCTCGGCGAACCCACGCAGCCAACGGTCGGGCAGCGGCACCTTCTTCTCCACCACCGCGCCGCCCAGCGTGGTGACCGCCAGCTCCTCCGGCCCCACCCGCAGGTGCAGCGGATCGTCACCGGTCAGCCGGGAAAGCGCCTCACGCAGCGGGTTGTTGACGTCGACGTTCGTCGTGCCGTGCCCGGTCCGGGCGCCGTCCAGGCCCTCACTCAGCACGTCCAGCCGCGCGTACACCCCACCGCACCCCGAGAACGACTCGAACCGGAGCCGGTCGCCGTTCCCCGTCACCACCGGGTCCAGCGACGCGGGACGCAGCCGCTGGTAGTAGCGGGCGGCCGCGACGTCCGCGACGGCCAGCAACCCCCGCGCCGCTATGCGAGGTGACGTCAGGAAGCCCGAGAAGAACCGGGGATGGGCCTCGGGCCCGGTGGGTGTGAGCCCGCCGGAGGTCTCCAGGCCGAGCAACCGTCCGACCTGCGAGGACTCCAGGGCGGACGGGCGGGAGTAGGCGAGTGCCTGCACGGATCGCGTCATGAGAACGACGGTAGGACCCACCACTGACAATCACCCCGGGCCCGGTCCGCCACCCGCGCCTGCCACCCGCGCCTGCGACCCGGTTCACCCCGCGACCCGGTTCACCCTGCCACCCGGCCTCCGCCACCGAAGCCCTCGTCTTCCCGGGCCTCCGTCACTGGCCGACGCGCCCCGGCTGGAGGACCTTGCCGAACAGCACCGTGCCGCCCTCCGCCCGCAGCCGTACCGTCAGCTCACCGCTGTCGCCGTCGATGTCCACCTCGCCGAAGTACTGCGGTGACTCCATGGGCGAGACGTTGCTGCGATGCGGCGCCCGCACGAACACCCGCTCCGGTCCGAACGTGCCGTCCAACGCGTTCGCCGGGAAACCGCCCGCGGCCAGCGGCCCGGACACGAACTCCCAGAAGGGCGCGAAGTCCTTGAACGCCGCCCGCTCCGGCGCGTAGTGCTGCGCCGACGTGTGGTGCACGTCCGCCGTCAGCCACAGCGTGCCCGTGATCCGCCGGTGCTTGATGAACCGCAGCAGCTCCGCGATCTGGAGCTCGCGGCCCAGCGGCGCGCCCGGATCGCCCTGCGCCACGGCCTCGAAGTTCGTCGCCCCGTCCGGCACGACGAGCCCGAGCGGCATGTCCGCCGCGAGGACCTTCCACACCGCCCGCGAACGGGCCAGTTCCCGCTTCAGCCAGTCCAGTTGCCCGGCGCCCAGGATGCCCGTCGTGTCATCGGCCTGCCGACCCGGTGAGTTGGCGTTGCGGTACGTCCGCATGTCCAGGACGAACACGTCCAGCAGCGGGCCGTGCCGCACCACCCGGTGCAGGCGCCCCTCGCCGACGGACGGCCGGAGCGTCGACACGGGGAAGTACTCGCCGAACGCCCGCGTCGCGCGAGCCGCCAGCACGTCGACGTCCTTGTCCGTGTAGCGCGGATCGTCCAGGATCTGACCGGGATACCAGTTGTTGCGCACCTCGTGGTCGTCCCACTGCGCGATCGTGGGCACCTGCGCGTTGAAGGCGCGCACGTTGTGGTCGAGCAGGTTGTAGCGGAAGGCGCCCCGGTACTCGGCGAGGGTCTCGGCGACCTTCGCCTTCTCCTCCGTCATGACGTTGCGCCAGATCCGCCCGTCCGGGAGGGTCACGCTCGGCTGGAGCGGCCCGTCGGCGTAGATGGTGTCGCCGCTGCACAGGAAGAAGTCGGGGTCGAGACGGCGCATCTCGTCGTACGCGCGGAACCCGCCGACGTCCGGGTTGATGCCCCACCCCTGTCCGGCGATGTCCCCCGACCACAGGAACCGCACCCCGTCCCGGCGCCGCGCCGGTGCCGTACGGAACGTCCCGTACACCGGTTCGCCCGTCCGGCGCGGGTCGTCGGGGTCGGAGAGCGTGACCCGGTAGTGGATCTGCTCGCCCGGGGGCAGGCCGCGCAGCGCGGTCGTCCCCGTGAAGTCGCTGCCCGGGCCCAGCAGTGGTCCCTCCCAGCGGTGCGCGCGGCGGAAGGAATCGGTCGCCGAGGTCTCGACGACCATCCGGGCCGGCCGGTCCGACCGCACCCACACCAGACCGGACGACGCTGTGACGTCACCCGCCTGCACGCCCCACGCGGCGCTCGGCCGCCCCGACCGGACCAGCGCCGGCGCGGCGGCCGACGCCGCACCTCCGACTCCGGCCAGGGAGAGTGCCGCCGAGGCGGCCAGCGAACCGCGCAGCAGCGTACGGCGGTCGGGCGGCGGACCGGGGCGGGCGCCGGTACGCGGACGGGGAGCGGGGCTGTGCGTCATCGACGCGCCTCCAGACGGGAACGGGCGGGCGGGTTCGGGCGACCCGGGCCAGGAGGAACGGGTCGCCCGGCCATGCCTAGCGTCCGGTGGCGGCGCGCAACCGAACCGCATGTGAACAACGGCCCACGGGGGTGGCCCGGCCGTGCGTCGCGTGGTCCACCCGTGGACGCGGCGCCACCCGCCCGCGCCCGCCGGCTCCGGAACGGCCTCGTCGCCACCGGTTCGTACGGCCCCGCCCGGAACGGCGGCAGCGCGCTCGTCGGCGCGGAGGACCCGCCCGGTCAGGGGTGTCTTCGCGCGCGTGCCCCGGCGTCACGCGCGGCCTTCAGCGGCTCCCGTCGAGGAGTACGCGCGCGACGAGAGCGGGATCGTCGTTCATCGGCACATGGCCGCACCCCGGCAGGCGCACCAGCCGGGCGGCCGGGACGGTGCTCTTGGCGCGGACACCCTGGCGGCGCAACAGCAGCCGGTCACGGGTGCCCCAGGCGATGGTGACCGGCAGGCCCGGGATGTCATGCCTGAACAGCACGTCCCGCCCGGCGGCGAGGGTCTGGTGGAAGCCGGTGGCCCGGCGCAGCGCCAGGGTTTCCGCGACGACCGCCTCGGGCGAGCGCCGCCCCGGCCGGGCGTAGATGGTGCTGGTCAGAGCGGCCCGCCCGGCGGCCGACCGGGACATCCGTTCGATCACCGGCAGCGGCAGGGACTCGGCACCCGTCCGCATGGCGCGCAGCGTGGTGAAGGCGTACCGCCGCTCGCTCTCGTTCCAGAAACCGGCGGGCGCCAGGGCCGTCACCGACCGTACGAGCTTCTCGCGCCCCAACTCCAGGGCCAGCAGCCCGCCGAGGGAGTTGCCCGCCACATGGGGCCGGTCGATGTCCAGGCTCTCGCACAGCGCGCCCAGCACGCGGCCGACCGTGGGCAGGTCGTAGGGCAGGCCCTCGGGCAGTGCGGGGGACGCGCCGAACCCCGGCAGGTCGACGGCGATGACATCGCGCTCGGCGGCGAGGATGTCCAGTACCGGCTGCCAGGCCTGCCAGTGGTGGCCGATGCCGTGGAGCAGCAGCAGCGGTTGCCCGGATCCGGCCCGTTCGTACTCCAGCGACAGTGTGCGGGGCCCCTCGGGGGACGCGATGGTGAACGAGACCTGTCCGGCCATGCTGGTGCTCCCTGCCGTGTTTTAGACGCCCTGTCAGCAACAATTACCGCTCAGTATCTTCCGGTTCAAGGGGCGCGGCCGTGCGAGGGCCTCATGTGTTCCGCACCGCACCCCTCCCCGCTGGACACACGCGCGCGCGTGGGCTGGGATGAGGGCGTGGGAACCGACACCGACACGGAGGCCGGCGCCGCCGACGTCTTCGAAGCGCACCGGCCCGTCCTGACCGGCGTGGCCTACCGGATGCTCGGCCGCGTCTCCGACGCCGAGGACGTGGTCCAGGAGTGCTGGCTGCGCTGGTCGGGAGCCGACCGCTCGGCCGTCCGGGACCCGCGCGGCTACCTCGTGCGGATCACCACCCGGCTCGCCATCGACCGGCTCCGCCAGGCGCAGGCGCGACGCGAGTCCTACGTCGGGCCGTGGCTGCCCGAACCCCTCGCCACCGACTTCGGGCCCACCACTCCCGACACGGCCGAGCGGGCGGTGCTCGCCGATACCGTGTCGCTCGCCCTGCTGGTCGTCCTCGAATCGCTCTCCCCGCTGGAGCGCGCGGTCTTCGTGCTGCGCGAGGCGTTCGGCTTCCCGTACGCCGAGATCGCGGCCACCCTGGACCGCTCCGAGGCGGCGGTACGCCAGATCGCGGGGCGCGCCCGCCGCCATGTCGACGAGCGCAGGCCCCGGTACGACGTGGAACCGGCCGAGCGCCGCGACCTCACCGAGCGCTTCCTGGCCGCCGCGTCGGGCGGCGACCTGGGGGAGCTGCTCGCACTGCTCGCGCCCGACGTGCGGCTCGTGGGGGACAGCGGCGGCAAGGCGAAGGCGCCACTGCGCGTCATCGACAGCGCCGACAAGGTGGGGCGCTTCCTGTTCGCCGTCACCAAGGGGCCCGTCCCCGGCTCGGACATCCGCCTCGTCGAACTCAACGGAGGGCCCGCGCTGCTGGTCCTCGCGAACGGGCGGCCCGACACCGTCATCCAGCTCGACGTGCTGGACGGCCGCGTCCAGTGCGTCTACATCGTGCGCAACCCTGACAAACTCACGTCGCTGGCGGCGTAGCCGACACCGTCACTCCCGACGCCGGAACGACCGGCACCACGTCACCCCACAGGCCCACGCCGTCCAAGGGGGCAGCGGGGTCGTCGGCGTCCGTGCGGGCGCGAACGTCCTGTGAACGCTTCGCGACAGAGCGCCATCCCGCCACGTAACCGCCCATGATTGGTCTTGACCAAGGTGCGGCGCCCCTTTATGGTCGGTCGCAGGGTTAGTGCAAGAACCTTTAATAAACAAGGCACGGAAAGCAGCCGGGGACACGGCGATCGCGGAGGATCAGGGTGGGGACCACGCAGCTGGAATCGGTGCCGGAGCCGAAGTACTGGCACCTCAAGACCGTGCTCGCCGAAGCACTGGACTCGGACTTCGCGGTGGGTGAGATCCTGCCCAACGAGCGGGAACTGGCCGCCCGCTTCGGAGTCGCCCGGGCCACGCTCCGCCAGGCGCTCGAACAGCTCGAACTCGAAGGCCGCCTCCAGCGCCGCCGCGGCGTCGGCACCACCGTCGCCCCGCCGCGTATGGGCGTGGACGTCTCCACCACCGGGCATCAGTGGCCCGCCCCCGGCGAGGAGGCGTGGCAGCCCGTCGACTGCGCCGCCGCCGTACCGCCCGCCGCGGTCGCCCGCCTTCTCGACCTCGACCCGGAGGCCGGCGAGAGCGTCCACACCGTGCGCCGCCTGCGAGTGTCACACGGCCAGCCGGTCGCGGCCGAGCAACTCTACGTCCCCGCCGCCTCCGTGCCCGGCCTCACCGCCATCGACGCCCCGTCCGGCGCGGCCCGCGCCCGCGGCGTCCTGCGGGAACTGCAACACCTCACCCTGGAGGGCCAGGACCGCGCCGTCGAGCTGGGCTCCGCCCGCGCGGACGACGCCAAGGAACTGGACCGGCTGCCCGGCGCGCCGGTCCTCGTCGTCACCACCCGGTACTTCTCCGAGGGCCGCACGGCGGCCGTCTCGATCGCGACCTACCGCGCCGACACCTGCCGCCTCACCTTCGGCGGACCGGGCGAAGCGGGCGACTTCCAGATCGCCTCGTAAGCGCCCGCAGGCCCCCCTCGGACCCCGGCAAGTCCACCCGCACCACCCACGGCCCGTCGCCACCCCGCACACCGGGGTCAGCGGCGGGCCGTCACCGTGCCCTCCACCGCGAACAACTGCTCCTCCACGTGGTCGAGCGCCAGCCGCAGCGCGCCCGTCGCCACGGCCGCCTCGCCCAGCAGCGACAGCGCCACCCGGGGCGGGCGCAGACAGAACCGCGCCAGCTCCTCCCGCAGCGGCGGCAGTATGCCGTCCAGACCGGCCGCCCAGCCGCCGATCACCACCAGCTCCGGGTCCAGCGCCAGCACCAGCGCCGCCACATCGTGCACCAGCCGCTGGATGAACCGCTCCACCGCCGCCTGGGCCCGCGCGTCGCCCTTGCGCGCCAGCGCGAAGACCTCCGCCACCGCCTGCTCGTCGAGCGGGTGCAGCGGCTCGTCCGTCGTCGACAGCAGCTTCTCCGGCGTCGCCCCCTGCCCCAGCAGGTGCAGCGCGCCGATCTCCCCGGCCGCCCCGCCGAACCCCCGGTGCAGCCGCCCGCCGATCAGCGACCCGGCGCCCGGACTCAGCCCGGCCAGGACGAAGACGATGTCGTCCGAGTCGGTCGCGGCGCCCTTCCACTGCTCCGCGACGGCCGCCGCGTTCGCGTCGTTCTCGACCAGCACCGGGCAGCGGAACGACCTCCGCAGCCGGTCGCCCAACGCCAGCCCCGTCCAGCCGGGCAGCGCCGTACCCAGGCGTACCGTCCCATCCGCTTCCACGATGCCGGGCGTGCCGACCCCGACCGCCCGCAGGTCGCCCCGCGACACCCCGGTCCGGCGCAGCACGTCGGCGACGACCGCCCGTACCCGCTCCAGCCGCTCGTCGGCCGACGCGGTCTCGGCGACCTCACGCGAGCCCGCGCCGATGATCCGCCCGTCCAGCCCGGACATGAGCGCGGCCACCCGGTGCGGCCCGATCTCGATCCCCAGCAGGTGCCCGGCCTCCGCACGGAACCGGAACCGGCGGGCCGGCCGCCCCTGACGCCGCGCCTCGCCCTCCTCGGGCGCGGCCTCGACCACCAGGCCGTTGTCGATGAGTCCTTCGATGACACCCTCGACCGTCGGCCGGGACAGGCCCGTGATGCGGGTCAGGTCCGTGAGTGTGCGCGCGTCGGAGCCCCGCAGCGCATGGAGTACCACCGCGGAATTGATCCGCCGCAGCAGCGACGGATCCCCGCCGGTCAGCCGCCCCACCGTGTGTCCTCCCAGCTCGAGCGCGTGTGTGCCCGGATGGTACTCAATGACCGGGCCTCGCGGGCGGCCAGGGCGGCCGTGGCGCCGGGCGGACACGGGCACGGCCGCCGCCGCGGGTCGTCTCTCGTTCACCCCCAGTGCGGATCCCCGAGGACGAAGGGCACCCCCTCGGTACGAGGCTGCTCCGCTCCTGACGGAACGCCAATTGTCAGTGGCGGGGGCTTTACTGGATCCATGACCACCGCACGGCATCTGGTGACCATCGATCAGCTGCGCTCCCGCCCCTTCCCCGGGCGGCGCGGCAGATCGGACGTGGGTGACAGCGGTCCGGGCTATCACATCGTGGAGCTCGCCACGAGCGAGGAGTTCTGGGAGGACGACGGCACACGACGCGAGCTCGTCGCGGACCAGTACGAGGCGGAGCGCGACGCGTTGGCGGCGCTGCTCGGCGGACGCTGGGGCCAGGCGCAGGTGTTCAGCCTCTGGTCGCTGCTGCGGCGCGGTATGGAGGGCGAGGAGATACCCGAGCCCTGGAGCGTCCTGAGCGGCTCCGTGCCCGACGTCCACCTCTGGCGCGCGGACGGCCACTGGATAGCCCTGGGCGTCTCGCAGTGGGACAAGGAGCTGCCGTTCCAACTGCTCGTCGTGGTCACGGAGATCGACCCGCCCTAGGTCGTTCAAAGTCCCGTCTGCCCGTCGGTGCCCGGCGCGCACTCCCCCAGAGCTTCGCCTGGGGGTACCCCCAGGCGCGTTGTCGTCAGTCGCCGATGTCCCCCGTAGCCCTTCGGGCACGGGAGGTGCCCCCACCGCGGTGGCTCCTTCCTCCGCCTTGCGATCGCACGCGCCAGACGCCGCCAGGCCCGCCCTTCGGGCGGACGACGCTACTGTGAAGACACTCCCTGGCTCCCTCGGTTTCCCCGGCGCCCCTGGTGCACATGGTTCACCTGGTCCTCCTGGGCCGCCAGGCGCAGACGGGCGAACTCCTCCGCCATCGTCTGCACCGTCCAGTGGGCGTTGAGACCGCTGGGGTTGGGCAGCGCCCAGATCCGGGTGTCGCCGATCATCCGGTCCTGCGGGCCTATCCGCGCCTTGCGGTCGTGGAACGCCGTGCGGTACGCGGTGACCCCGGCCACCGCGAGCCAGCGCGGTCGCAGCCGCTCCACCTTCAGGGCCAGCAGCCGGCCGCCCTCGCGGAGCTCCTCGTCGCTCAGCTCGTCGGCCCGCGCACTCGCCCGCGCCACCACGTTGGTGATGCCGATCCCGTACGACAGCAGTTCGTCCTGCTCGGACGGTTTCAACTGGCGCGGCGTGAAGCCGGAGCGGTGCAGCACCGGCCAGAAGCGGTTGCCGGGGCGGGCGAAGTGGTGGCCCGTCGCGGCCGACATCAGGCCCGGGTTGATGCCGCAGAACAACACGGACAAGCCGCCCGCGATCACATCGGGGACGACGCGGTCGCGAGCGGCTTCGAGTTCCTCAGGGGTCATACGGGTCGTGTGCCCCGGATCAGAGGATGGCACCGGGCCGGTAGCCGGCGGCGTCCGGGTGCCGCTTGACGATCTCCTCGATCCGGGAGACCACCAGGCCGACCTGGTCGGCGGCGGCGCCGGTGAACGACAGCTTGTCGGCCATGGCCGCGTCCAGCTGCGCCCGGTCCAGCGGGATGCGGTCGTCGGCGGCGAGCTTGTCGAGCAGTTCGTTGCGCTCGGCGCCCTGCTCGCGCATGGCCAGCGCGGACGCGACCGCGTTCTCCTTGATGGCCTCGTGCGCCACCTCGCGGCCCACGCCCGCGCGCACCGACGCCATCAGCACCTTGGTGGTGGCGAGGAACGGCAGGTAGCGGTCCAGCTCGCGGGCGACGACCGCGGGGAACGCGCCGAACTCGTCGAGCACGGTGAGGAAGGTCTCCAGCAGCCCGTCGAGCGCGAAGAACGCGTCGGGCAGCGCCACCCGGCGCACCACCGAGCAGGAGACGTCGCCCTCGTTCCACTGGTCGCCCGCCAGCTCGCCGGTCATCGACGCGTAGCCGCGCAGGATGACCATCAGGCCGTTGACGCGCTCGCAGGAGCGGGTGTTCATCTTGTGCGGCATCGCGGACGAACCGACCTGACCGGGCTTGAAGCCCTCGGTGACCAGCTCGTGGCCGGCCATCAGCCGGACCGTCTTCGCCAGCGACGACGGCGCGGCGGCCAGCTGCACCAGGGTGGTGACGACTTCGTAGTCCAGGGAGCGGGGGTAGACCTGGCCGACCGAGGTGAAGGCGTGCGCGAAGCCCAGGTGCTCGGCGATCCGCCGCTCCAGGTCCGCCAGCTTCGAGGCGTCGCCGCCCAGCAGGTCGAGCATGTCCTGCGCCGTGCCGACCGGGCCCTTGATGCCGCGCAGCGGGTAGCGGCCCAGCAGCTCCTCCAGCCGCGCGTACGCCACCAGCAGCTCGTCCGCCGCGGTCGCGAACCGCTTGCCCAGCGTCGTGGCCTGCGCGGCCACATTGTGCGAGCGGCCGGCCATGACGAGCTCGGCGTACTCTCCGGACAGCTTGCCGAGCCGCGCCAGCACGGCGACCGTGCGGTCGCGCATCAGCTCCAGCGAGAGCCGGATCTGGAGCTGCTCGACGTTCTCGGTGAGGTCGCGCGAGGTCATGCCCTTGTGGACCTGCTCGTGGCCCGCGAGCGCGTTGAACTCCTCGATCCGCGCCTTCACGTCATGGCGCGTGACCTTCTCGCGCTCCGCGATCGACGCGAGGTCGACCTGGTCGAGCACGCGCTCGTAGTCGGCGAGCGCGGCGTCCGGCACCTCGATCCCGAGGTCCTTCTGCGCGCGCAGGACGGCGAGCCACAGCCGGCGCTCCAGCTTCACCTTCTGCTCGGGGGACCAGAGGACGGCGAGCTCCGCGGAGGCGTAGCGGCCGGCCAGAACGTTCGGGATGCGGGGCTTCGCAGACACAGTCACGTGACCGGATTCTACTGGCGGTTTCTGCAGGCCGGCGCCACGGTCCCCTTTGTCGCTTGCTACGAACCGGGCTGCGCGCCGTCCCCCCGGCCGGTGTCCGGCGGATACGGCAGCAGGTCGGGGCGCTTGCCGGGCCGGCCGTCGCCCGAGGAGCGGCCCGTCAGCCGCCGCGCCATCCAGGGGCCGAGGTGCTGCCGTGCGAACCGTACGTCGCCGGCCCGCCGGGTCACCCAGCGGGCCGGCACGGCGGGCGGCAGCGGCGCCCGCCAGTCGTCCTCCGCCTCCATGCCGAGCGTCTGCCACACGGCTTCCGCCACCCGCCGGTGCCCCTCCGCGGTGAGGTGCAGCCGGTCCACGTCCCACAGCCGCCGGTCGCCCAGCACCTCGGCACCGTACAGGTCGACCACCAGCGCGCCGTGGCGGGCGGCGAGCTCGTCGACGTACGAGAAGAGCTCCTCCATGCGTGGCCGGAACCGTTCCATCACGGGGCCGTTGCGGCCGGGGCTGCGCATCAGCACCAGTTGCCCGCAGGACGGGGCGAGGCGTTCCACGGCCTGCTCCAGCAGCCCGCGGACCCGGCCCATGTCGCACTTCGGGCGCAGTGTGTCGTTGAGCCCGCCGACCAGTGTGACCACGTCCGCCTTCATGGCCGCCGCGAGGTCCACCTGCTCCTCGACGATCTGGCCGATGAGCTTGCCGCGCACGGCGAGGTTGGCGTACCGGAATCCGGGCGTCCGGGCGGCGAGGCGGCTCGCCAGCAGGTCCGCCCAGCCCCGGTAGGAGCCGTCGGGCAGCAGGTCCGACATCCCCTCGGTGAAGCTGTCGCCCACCGCGACAAAACTGTTGTATATGGCATTCATCTCCATGGCGGTGTGATCGTATCGCGTGGGGTCGCGCGGGCCGGAGGGGAACCGGCACAGGGGGAGCCGGCCATGAGCCGGGGCATGAGCGGGGGCATGGGCCGACCACGAGCGAGGCCGTGGAGGCCTGCTCAGGCCGGGACGCCCACGGGCGCGCCGGCACGCCGGGGCCGTCGGGTTCGCGCGGACTCGGTCACGACGGCACCACCCTGTGCCTGACCGCCACCGCCAGTGGCGCGGCGGTCACCGGCGAGCTGCCGCTCCTCCTCCGCGGCCGGTACGCGGCCGACGGCCGGCGGCTCACCGTTTCCGGTGAGCGATCGG